>JAKSUK010000008.1 GCA_024409095.1 Clostridium sp. | reverse complement strand
AAACAAGAGGCAGGGAAGATGAGTGTCTGAGAATTTTATCAAATATATATTTAAAATCCTCACTATTAATAAAAGAAAGCATCTTAAGTTTTTCTTCTTTTTCCATAATAATAGTATTTCTTATCATTGCTGTAAACTCAATAAAATCATCATATTCTGCTATTTCTTTTGCAAGTTTATCAGCTATCATAACTGCACCTTTTGGATTACCAACTTTAGTATTTACACTTAATAAAATATTCCTACTATCTCTTTTCACTGGAATTACACCCATACTATTTTTAAAATTTGAAGAATTAATATATATTTTAGCTAAGGAATTACAATCACTTATTATATTATCTATAGTTTCTTCATCTGATATAGCTATTATTACAATATGTTTATCTTCAATAAACTTTTTATCATATTCTCTTTTTATCAATGTTGCTGAAATATTTTTAAAATCATCAATAAATTCTCTTGATAATACTTCTACCTTTGCTCCGTTATTACTTAAGCTCCTTGCTTTAATATATGAACCTCTTCCCCCTCCAATAATACCAACTCTTAAAGCATTAGAAAAGAAAGTTATTGGCATATATTCTATTTTTTCATAAATATCTCTGTTAAAATTCTCATACACTCATCTTCCCTGCCTCTTGTTTTTTCATTTTTTAATACTTTTATGGCTCTATTTATATAGTAATCTGATGTGCTTTTTATAAGTACTTCTGCTAATTTAATATCATCTTTATTGTTACACTTATTTTCAAAGGACTTAAGTCTATCTCTTACAATAAAATCGCCTGACTCTTTAAATTCTTTAATATAGTTGGTAACACTTCTTAAATTCAGCCAGTTCATATATTCTTTTATATATTTATCAATAATATGTTTATTTTCTTGCATTCTTTTAACTCTTAAATACTTATTTTCATCATCTAACTTACTTATCTTATCTATATCTAAAAGTTGTACTCTTTCATAACTTTCAAGCTTTGGAGAAATATCTCTTGGCATTGCTAAATCTATAAGTAAAATATTCTTACCTTCCTTATTTATATGATACTCTTCAACTACTAAATGGTTAGCAGATGTACAACTTACCACTCCATCCATTTCATTTAATACTTCTCTTGCCTCATCATAATTTAATATATTTATTCTAGGATTATTTACTTCTCCCACTTTACTTTTATCTCTTACTACTATATTTATTTCTTTAATTTCTGTACCTAATGCATATTTAACCACTAATTTTCCTATAGTTCCATACCCCATAACCATTAGCTTTTCTGTGCCATTTTCTATCATTTTATTTACTGCTATAGAAGAAGATGATACTGGAATCTCATAAAGTTTAGTATCATTTCTAAACCTTTTTCCACAACTTATAGCTTCCTCAAAAAGTCTCATAAATTCTGATGATATATATCCCTTTTCACTTCCTTCTATATATGCATCTCTTATTTGTCCTAAAATTTGATCTTCGCCCAATATTCTAGAGTGAAATCCACAAGCTAACTCAAATAAATGTTTTACGGCACTTTCACCCTCTATGTAGAACACATACTCCAAAAGACTCTTATCCCAATTTAAAACTTCAAAAATCAATTCTTTATCTACTCCTTGACCTTTAAAGTAAATTTCTGTCCTGTTGCATGTGCTTAATATTACAAATTCATCAGTAATATTTCTTAATGAATCACTTATTAAATCTTTAGTTCTTGGTGAAATTACTAACTTTTCTCTAATACTTACATCTACACCCTTTTTTATTCCGATTAGACCTAACATACTTCACCATCCTATTCTTTTATTTAAAAACATACTTATAATTATATACACTATGCCATACATTAACAACTTTTCAGTATAATTTTAATTAATAATATTTAGATTGTATGGAGTATTTTGATATACACAATAATTAAGCCAGTTGCTAAATACTATACTAGCTGTTCCTCTCCAAGTAAGCATAGGCATGTTATTAGGATCATCAAGATAAAAATAGTTCTTAGGAATATTTATTTTTATACCTTTATTTATATCTCTAAAGTATTCTTCTTTTAAAGTTTCTCTTTCATACTCTAAATGGCCTGTTATAAAAACCTGCCTTCTATCTTTGCTAGCTACTATAAATACACCTGCTTCATCAGATTCTGATAATATTTCTAATTCTGGTATTTTAACAATATCTTCTCGTCTTACCTCTGTATACCTAGAATGTGGTGCATAAAATACATCATCTAATCCCCTTATTAAATCTATATCCTTATTACACTTTACATGTTTAAATACACCAAACATTTTTTCTTTTAATTTATATTTAGGTATATTATAGTGATAGTATAATCCAGCTTGTGCTCCCCAGCATATATGTACTGTTGAAAATACATTGCTTTTGCTCCACTCCATCATTTCTTTTAGTTCAGTCCAATATAATACTTCTTCATATAACATTTTTTCAACTGGTGCACCAGTTATTATAAGCCCATCAAATTTTTGATTTTTTACCTTACTAAAAGTGCTATAAAACTTTTGCATATGATTTGATGGAGTATTTTTACTAGTATAACTTTCAGTATTTAATAATGTAATTTCTACTTGTAGTGGTGTATTAGATAAATATCTGAGTAATTGATTTTCTGTTTGAATTTTTTTAGGCATTAAATTTAATATAGCTATTTTTAAAGGTCTTATATCTTGTGAAACAGCTCTCTCATTGTTCATTACAAAAATATTTTCTTCTCTTAATACCTTAAATGCAGGTAAATCTCTAGGAATTTTTATTGGCATTTCTCCTCCATATTTAAATACTTAATATTATGTAATTAAAATAACTTTTATATATTTAATAATTATATTTTGACATAATCCTCTAAGGTTACTATAATATAAATAATAACCTTCGTATAAGCTTAATGATATGGTTTGAGCGTTTCTACAATATCACCGTAAATGATATTTACTATGAAGACAAATCCACGAAGGTTAAGTGTATATTATATAAAGAGGTGCATTTATTAATGGACAAAAATATATTTATCAAAAATATTCAAGCTGCTTCTAAGCACCACTCTTCTGATTTAGTAATCAAAAATATCAGTATTGTAGATGTATTTCAAAACTCTACATTCATTTCAGATGTTGCAATTTCCAATGGATATATTGTAGGTATAGGTAACTATACTGGAAAAACCGAAATTGACGGGACAGGAAAGTTTATTTGTCCTGGCTTAATTGACGGACATGCTCATATAGAAAGTTCTCTTTTAACACCAAAAGAATACTATAAAGCTGCATTACTTCATGGGATAACTTCTATGATTGTTGACCCTCATGAAATTGCTAATGTATTAGGTGTAAAGGGTATTAATCTTATGATGGATTTAAGTGAAAACTTACCTTTAGACTTTTACTTTATGCTTCCGTCATGTGTTCCTTCAACTCCTTTTGAAAACTCTGGCGCTATATTAAATAGTTCAGACTTAAAACCATTATATGCAAATAAAAAAGTTTTAGGACTTGCAGAAGTTATGGATAGCCCGTCGGTTATCAACTGTAGTGAACATATGATAGATAAGCTTTATGATGCAGTTGAAAACAATTCTATTATAGATGGACATGGAGCTGGTTTTGATATTGATAAAATAAACAGCTATGCTGCTGCTTATATAAAAACTGACCACGAATGTCATACTTATCAAGAATTGATTGAAAGAGTTCGTAGAGGAATGTATGTACTTATTAGAGAAGGTACTGTAGCTAAAAACTTAAATGAATTAGTTAAAGGTGCTTCAATCCATAATAGTAGAAGACTTTGTCTTTGCACAGATGATAAACATATAGATGATTTACTAAGAACTGGTTCCATTGATAATTCAATTAAAATGTGTATCAGAGAAGGACTTCATCCTGAAACAGCTATTCAAATGGCTACTTTAAATACTGCTGAATGTTATGGTTTAAAGACAAAAGGTGCTATTGCTCCTGGATATATAGCAGATTTTATTATTCTTGATTCTTTATCTACTTTTAAAATTTCTTCTGTTTATAAAAATGGAGAACTAGTAGTACAAGATAATAAGCTTGTTAATAATAAAACTGAAGAATCACTAAATATTGATATTAAACCAACTATAAATATTCCTACTCTTACAAATGATAAATTTAATATTTCTGTTGAAAATAAATCAATATTAAATGTAATAGAAATAATACCTAATAAATTAGAAACTAATCATCTTAAAATTAATATTTCAGAATTAAATTTAGATAAATCTTTTGCTCCTTCTATAGACGAAGATTTACTAAAGATAGCTGTTATAGAAAGACATAAAAATTTAGGTAATATAGGATTAGGAGTAGTTAAAGGATTAAAACTGAAATCTGGTGCCATAGCGACTACTGTAGCACATGATTCTCATAATTTAATTGTATGTGGTACTAATGATGCTGATATGATTTTAGCTTGTAATGAAATCAAGCGTTTAGGTGGAGGAATAGTTGTTGTAGAAAATGGATTAGTTCTTGCTTCACTTAAATTAGAGATTGCAGGGCTTATTACAAATAGAAAGGCTGAAGAAGTTATTGATGATTTAGCAAAATTACATCATGCAATTGATAAAATTGCACCATCATTAAACTTTAATCCATTCTTAACTTTATCATTCTTATCATTACCAGTTATACCTGATATTAAAATTACTGATAAGGGAGTATTTAATGTTAAAACCTTTGACTTTATAAACGTAGTTGAGTAAAAAAACTACCACTTAATGTGGTAGTTTTTTTAATTAATTATTAATAATATAAGCTTTCTGAAGGATATACTGCATCACAAGTTATATCCATTCCAAGTTTTCTGAAAGTTTGCTCATCACTAGTTGGAATAATTATTGTTGAATGAGCTTGACACCCTTTAAGCATTGGAAGTTTATCCATAGCTGCTTGTGCCATTGGATTTGTAGCCGCACAAATACTTAAAGCTATAAGTACTTCTTCACAGTTTAATGGTACATTCTTATTTGATAATGTTTCTGATTTTAATTTATTAATAGGCTCTAATATTACTGGTGATATTAAATGTATATCATCTGAAATATTAGCTAAATACTTAACTGCATTTAATAATACTGTTGCTGAAGCATCTAAAACTTCTGTTTTTCTTCCTGTAATTATTGTTCCATCTTGAAGTTCTAATGCAATAACTGGTACTATTTCATTTTTATAAGCTGTTTCTTTTAATTCTTGAGCTTTATTTCTAGCAGGAACAACAACTTTTCTATCTTCTTCCTTTAAATTTACTTGCTCCATAATAAGTTTAGCTGCATCAAAAGTTTCTTTATCAACATATCCTTTTTTATATTCGCATCCTGTTTTATAATATCTTCTGATAATTTCTTGTCTTGAAGCTTCCTTAACAACTTCATCATCAATTATTCCAAAACCTACTCTATTTACACCCATATCTGTTGGTGATTTATAAATAGATTCTTTTCCTGTAATCTTTTCAATAATTCTCTTTAATACTGGGAATGTTTCTAAATCTCTATTATAATTTACAGCTGTTTCTCCATATGCCTCTAAGTGGAAGTAATCTATCATATTTACATCCTTAAGGTCTACTGTTGCTGCTTCATAAGCAATATTTAAAGGATGCTTTAATGGCACATTCCATACTGGGAAAGTTTCAAATTTTGAATATCCTGCTGCATTCCCTCTTTTATATTCATGATATAATTGACTTAAACAAGTAGCAAGCTTACCACTTCCTGGTCCCGGTGCTGTAACTACAACTATTGGCTTACTAGTTTCTATATAAGGATTTTTTCCATATCCCTCATCACTAACAATTGTATCTACATCTGTAGGATACCCTTTTGTAGCTCTATGTTTGTAAACCTTTATTCCTCTTCTTTCTAATTTATTAATAAATACAGTTGCAGATGGTTGGTCATTATATCTAGTTATTACTACTGAATTAACTTCTAAGTCATAAGATCTTAAATCATCAATAAGTCTCATAACATCCATATCATATGTTATACCAAAATCTCCTCTTATCTTGTTTCTTTCTATGTCTCCAGCATACACACAAATAACTACTTCTACGTTTTCTCTTAATTTATGTAATAATTTAATTTTTGCATTTTCATCAAAACCTGGTAATACTCTTTTTGCATGAAGGTCAAATAATAACTTTCCACCAAATTCTAAGTATAACTTATCATAATTATTAACTCTTTCTAAAATAAATTTAGATTGTTCTTCTAAGTACTTTTCATGATCAAATCCTATTTTCATTTTTTCAACTCCATTATTTATTTTATTATTATCCTGTGAATCTACATTTTTTGCCTAAATTATATAATATTATTGCATAAAAAGACATTATTGTAAACCAAAAGAGAAATTTATTTTTAATTCCACATTAAGACCTTATATTTCCACAATTAAATATAAATATATGTTTTAATAATTTGGAATACTTATATTGATTTTATTTTTAGAGGTGATTAATTATGAGACTTCCAAAACATATAGGTATTATTCCTGATGGAAATAGACGTTTTGCTCTTAAAAAAGGATTAGGAAAAGAAGCAGGTTATTCCTATGGAATTACTCCTGGATTATCAGTTATAGATTTATGTCATAAGTACGGCATACTAGAAGCTACCTTTTATGGATTTACTATTGATAATACTAAAAGACCATCTATCCAAAAAGAAGCTTTTACTAATGCATGTATAGATTCTGTTAATCAAATGAAAAAGAAAGATGTAGATTTATTAGTCGTTGGTAATACTGATTCTCCATGTTTTCCCAAAGAACTTCTTTCATATAATCAAAGAACTACATTTGGTAATGGAGGCTTAAAGGTAAACCTTCTAATTAATTATGGTTGGGAATGGGATTTATCTTCAATAAGTTCGTCTAATGATAAAACAAAACATATTATTCCTAAACTTCACTCAAATGATATTTCTCGTATTGATTTAATAATAAGATGGGGAGGAAGAAGAAGACTAAGTGGATTTTTACCAGCTCAGTCTGTTTATTCAGATTTTTATGTGTTAAATGACCTTTGGCCTGAATTTAAAGAAGAACACTTTATTACAGCTTTAAAATGGTATAACGAACAAGATGTAACCTTAGGAGGATAAAATTACTTTTTGAATGAAGCTTTCTGTTCCAATTCTTTCTATCATTGAGCTAAGCTTTTCTCCCATTTCAGCTTCTGCTTTATAGTATTCAAAGATATTGTCTACTAATTGTAAAGCTTCTTTCTCTGTAAGATCCCTTGCAATAATATCTGCTATTCTTGGATTAAATCCTGCTGATCCTCCTGCTACAACCATAAGCCCTGACTTATCAGCTATTATTCCAACATCTCTTGCATATACACTTCCACATGCATTTCTACATCCAGCTACTCCTATCTTTGTTCTACATGGCATTTCTTTTTTGGCATATTTTTTAGTAAGCTTTACACCTATACCAATAGTATTATATTTGCTTCTTTTGCAAAATCCAGCTGGACAACTTTCTACATTCTTTACAGAGTTAGCTGTTATAACTGCTGGCTGCATTCCAAGGTCATCCCATACACTTTGTAAATCCTCTTCTTTTAAATTAGTAATTAGTATTCTCTGACCTGCTGTTATCTTTAGTACTGCATCATATTTTTTTGCCACCTTAGCAATTGTTTCTAATGTTTCTGGCTGTATAAATCCGCTTGGAATATCTGGTGTTATTGCAAATGTTCTTTTTCCATCACGTATTTTTTGTAAATTTCCATAATTCATAATTTTCCTCCTAAATAAATATAAGAACTCTTTATAGAGTTCTTATATTTAATATTATTAACAATTTAAAACTAAATGCTCTATTGCTTTTGCAACTCCATCATTTTCATTAGTGTCTGTAATGTAATTTGCTACTTCTTTAATTTCTTCAAAAGCATTTCCCATAGCAACACCCATACCTGCACATTCTATCATATGAAGGTCATTTCCTGCATCGCCCATAGTTATTACTTGTTCTAATGTTATTCCCATATGCTTAGCAAGCATTTCAACACCTACACCCTTATTTACTTCCTTATTTAAAAACTCTAAGAAATATGGAGCACTTCTAACTACAGTATATTTATCATATACTTCCTTAGGAAGATTATCAATTGCCTTTTGTAATACTTCCTCTTCATCTATCATCATTATCTTTATAATGCTATGATCTTTTTCTAATTTATTAAAATCTTCAATATTTATATTAATATTATTAATATCTGCTTCTACTTCAGTATACTTACTATTCTTTGGTGTAATTAATCCTTTAGTTTCTGAAAATGCATGAATATTTACTCCTAAATTCTTGCTTATTTCATATAGGTAATGTAAATCTTCACCACTTAATCCTATTTTACAAATTGGCTCTCTATCCTTAGTTTTTAAAACTAAACCACCATTATAACTAAGTACATAATCATTTTCACCATACATATCTAACTCTTCTAAGTACCTAGTTACACCATCTATAGGTCTTCCTGTAGCTAACACTACTGTTACTCCCTTTTCTCTAGCATCCTCTATTGCTTTTTTAGTTCTCTCAGATACTGTTTTATCCTTCTTTAGTAACGTTCCATCCATATCTAATGCTATTAATTTATACTTCAAAAATACTCACCAATCCTTACTTATACTTTAGCTTATCACTTAATAATTATTATATCATAATTATTAAGTGATACGAAAATATATATAATTATTTTTCATAACAAAATACTCTTTTTAACTCATAAAATATAGTATATTAATGATTTAAGGATTTCTAAATTATGATTTCTAGCTTTATAAAAAAAGTATTCATGAAGCTTAATTTAAAACGTTATACTAAAGACTATTTATCAAATGCTGAACCTTTTATAAATCTAAAAAATATTAATAGTTCAAGTAACTATCTAATATGGGTTGATACTGCTAATTTTAAAACTAACATATTTAAAAAGAATAAAGCATCTTGGACTTTATACAAAAGCTTTTTATGTACAATAGGTAAACCATGGGAACCTACTATTAAGGGTACCTTTTTTGTTGGTGCAAAAGGATATTCTTTTGGTGAAAGCCGTGGCTTTAGATGTCTTTACTATACACAAATTAAAGGAAATTATCTCTTCCATTCAATAGTCTATTACCTAGATGGCACCATAAAAGATGATAGACTTGGTATGCAACTTACTGATGGCTGTGTAAGACTTTCTACTGAAAACGCTAAGTGGATTTATGATAACATTCCAGCAAAAACAACTATTTTTATTAATTAACTTTCTTTGGTTTAGAATAATCTACTCCCTTTGTATCTACTGTAATAGATTCTATAATCACATCTTCCTTTGGCTTATCACTACTATCAGTTATTACTTTGCTAATATTCTTTACTATATCTATACCACTTATTACATTTCCAAAAGCAGCATACTCACCATCTAAACTACTATGATCTCCAACCATAATAAAGAATTGACTTCCTGCTGAATCCTTATCCATTGCTCTTGCCATTGATAACACTCCTACTGTGTGCTTTAAATCATTGTTTTCATATCCATTGCTAGAAAACTCTCCTTCTATAGCGTATCCCGGACCTCCTGTTCCATTTCCTTTTGGATCTCCACCTTGTATCATAAATCCATCTATAATTCTATGAAATGTTAACCCATCATAAAATCCTGAGTTTGCTAAAGAAATAAAATTATTTACTGTATTTGGTGCTTTACTTGGATATAACTCTGCTTCAATAGTTCCATATTCCTTTACTACTATTTTAGCAATTGGTAATTCACCTTTAATATTTTCACTACTTTCATCCTTAGTGCATCCAACTGTTGCAATTATTGCTGTACAAACTGTTGCAGCTAAAATAATTTTTTTAATAATTTTCATAATTCTACCTCATCTTACTAGTTTTTTTGTTGTAACACTTATTATATCATTCTTTCTATATAAAAAGGAACACTATTTAATTAATAGTGCTCCTTTAAAATTGGGTATATTTATTCTAAATCCTCTCCATCCATAGATTTATATTCTGGAGGATTCTTATCATTACCAATATTATTCTGGTTTTTATGTAGCTTTTGTCTTCTTAAGCCTCTTTCAGTTTGATTCATTGTATCCATCTTTTTTGTCATATTCTTTTCACTTCCTCTCCATATTATTTTTAACTTATTTTATATATTAATACCTAATTAATTTTTATACGATATTAATATTATTCAATAAAATTTAAAGCTACGGTAATATTTAATAACTACCGTAGCTTATATTTATATTTCAAATTCTTCTATTTCCACTGAATAGCTTCCACAATGTTTACATACATTAACTAATACAATATAACTATTATCTACTTTTCCAAGCCTTTGTAATCTATTAAATGAAAGACCTTCATACTCTTTATCAATTGAGCTTATCACAAATTCTGTATTTTTAGTGTATATGTAAAAATTATATCCCAAAAATCCAAAGAACTTCTGCTTTTCACTAACTCCATTCTTGCATTCTGCACATGGCATATCAAAATATTCTTTAGCAAAATCTACTTCATTGCTATTTGTCATTATCTCTAATATCTTATTTAGATCAATATCTTTAATAGGATTTTCTTCATCATTTACAAAATAATCTAATTTTTCTTCATTAAGTGTATATTCTTTTCCTTCAAAAGTAAATTTATATTTCATCTATTTTCTTCCTTTCATGTTTTATTAAATAATTCTATCATAAGGAGTTCTAGAAATAAACAATATGTTAACTTACACAATTTTACACTTTCTTAAATAATTATTAATATACTTATTTTTTTATTAACATTCTTTCATTTTTAGTGTACAATATACTTTATATAGTGGAGGGATTGTTATGAGCTCAAAAAATATTTATTTAGTATTTTCAAAAACTGGTACAATGTTTTCGCATTTAATTTCATTATGTACTCATGAGGAATATGCTCATGTTTCACTTTCTTTAGATAATTCTTTTACTAAAATGTATTCCTTTGGTCGTATCAATCCTGCAAAAGTTCTTCCCGCTGGATTTGTACATGAAAATTTATACGACGGAGTATTTGCTATGTTTCCTGAAAGCAGATGCCTTATTTACGAAGTAAAAGTTACTGAAATTCAATATGATAATCTTATAAATGAAATACATGTATTTGAAAATAAAAAACATGATTTAAAATATAATATTTTAGGGACAAGCCTTGTATATTTTAATAGACCTAGAAAGAGAGAAAATTATTATTTCTGCTCTGAATTTGTTTCAGAAGTATTAATTAATAGTGGTATTTTTACTACTAATAAAAAACCTGAACAAATATTGCCTTTAGACTTATTAGAAATTGAAAATAAAACATTAATATATGAAGGATATATTAATAAAATGGACTTTTTAAGTGAAACAATAACTAGCATAGTTTAATATAAAACAGCGGATACAATAAGTAAATCCGCTGTTTTTTTATACTAGTATACTATAAAATTTATTTGAAATCTTCTATCCTTATTATATTGTCAATACTTTTAATTGTTTTCAAATCATAAAGTCTCTCAATTGATTCCATTATTAAGCCCTCTGTTGTATTATGTGTTATTAATACTAATGTAACATCATTATTTTCTTCTTGCTTCATACCTTTTTGAATTACCGATTTCAAACTTACCTTGTTAGCACCAAATATTGTTGTTATTTGTCCTAATACACCTGGTTTATCACTTACTGTAATTCTTAAATAATATCTACTAGCAATATCCTTTAAATCTTTAATCTTCATTTTCCAAAGATTATTTTTAACTACTGGTTGCATATTTTCAGTTTCTACATTGTTCCTTAATATTGATATAATATCGCTAACCACAGCACTTCCTGTTGGAAGACTTCCTGCTCCTCTACCATAAAACATAATATCTCCTACGGCATTTCCATTAATAAATACTGCATTAAATGAACCATAAACATTAGCTAAAGGATGAGTTTCAGGAATCATTGTTGGATGTACTCTTAATTCTAGTTCTCCATTTTCCTCCTTTGCAATAGCTAAAAGCTTTATTACCATACCAAAGTCACTTGCATATTCCATATCTATAGAATTTATCTTTTTTATACCTTCTCTATATACATATTCTGGCTTTATTTTTGTACCAAAAGCTAAAGATGAGATTATTACAAGTTTATATTGTGCATCATATCCTTCTATATCAGACGTAGAGTCTGCTTCTGCATAACCTTTATCTTGAGCTTGTTTTAAGGCATCATCAAAATTTAAATTTTCAAACTCCATTTTGCTTAAAATATAATTAGTAGTGCCATTAACAATACCATATAACGTATTGATTTTATTAGCAGTTAAACTTTCATTTATTCCATTAATAATAGGAATACCTCCTGCTACACTTGCTTCATATTGAAAACTTATTCCCATTTCATCAGCCTTTTCAAATACTTCATCTCCACAAGTAGCTAATAACATCTTATTAGCTGTAACTATTTGCTTTTTAGCTTCCATAGCCCTTAATATATATTCTTTTGCTGGATTTATTCCGCCCATAACTTCTACAACTATCTTTATTTCATCATCATTTAATATATCTTCATAATTTGTAGTAAGTATTGATTGCTCTACTTCAATCCCTCTATCTTTATTAATGTCCCTTACCAATATCCTGCCTATTTCTACCTCATAACCTGAACGCTTTATAATTTGTTCTTTATTCTCTCTTATTATTGATAGTACACCTTTACCCACATTGCCTAGTCCTAAAAGTGCAATTTTTACTTTTTTCATAAATAACCCCCTTTTACTTTTTCTATATTAATACTTATACATTTTTAATAAATTTAAACCTTAATTAAACAAGTATTTAAGCAAAAAAATATCCTAATTGCAATTTATACTGCAATTAGGATATTTTTATTTATATTTCTAAATTAATTTCCTATTATAATTATCTCTTTCCTGCATCAAATGGTTCTCCAGCTGCTTTTGGAGCTTGTGTAGATTTAGAGAATATAATAAGTGCTATTAATGTTATTACATAAGGGAATACCTTTAATACTACTAATGGTATTTGTTGTAATTCAGGAATTACTTGAGAAACATTTGCAAGTGTAGAAGCAAATCCAAAGAATAAAGTTGCTCCTAATATTCCAAGAGGTTTCCATTGTCCAAATATTAATGCTGCTAATGCAAGGAATCCAATCCCTGCAACATTACCATTAAATTCTCCTGAATAAGTTACTAATATTATACATCCACCAAGTGCTGCTAATGCTCCTGATATCATAACACCAAAATATCTCATCTTAGTTACATTTATACCAGCAGCTTGAGCTGCTTGTGGATTTTCACCACATGCTCTTAATCTCATACCAAAAGCTGTTTTATATAAAAGGAATGTACTTATAGCTAATATAGCAACTACTAACCATGTTGTAGCATAAGTTCTTGTGAATAATAATGGTCCTAATACTGGTATATCTTTTAATATACTTACATTTTCAGGAATGAACCCCATAGTAATTCTTATATTACCACTACCAGTAATATTTCTTGCTAAAAATACTGTTAAAGCTCCTGCCACCATATTTATAGCTGTACCACTTATTACTTGGTTTGCATTTAAGTTTATGCTTGCAAAGGCATGTAATATTGAAAATAATGCTCCAACTAAAGCTGCTACTAATAAACCAATCCATAAGGCATTTCCAACGCCAGCTGCTTGAAGCTTAGATATAGTTAATGCTCCTGCAAAAGATCCAACAACCATAAATCCGTCTAAACCTATATTAACTATACCACTTCTTTCACAGTATAATGCGCCTAAAGCTGTAATCAACATTGGTATTGTATAAGCTATTGCATAAGGAAAAATCTTAACTAATATATCCCACATTATTCTTCCACCGCCTTTTTAATAGTTTTACCTGATACGGCATTATTCGTTTCTTCTTTTGTTTTTTTAAATTTCTTTATTACCTTGTCCATAAGTATACTTGTTGCTGCAAAGTAAATTATTGTAGCTATTATTGTATCTGCAAGTTCTGGTGGTACTTTAACATTAGCATTCATAAATCCTTTACCAACATAAAGAACTCCAAAGAATAATGCTGATAATAATACTCCAAATGGTGAGTTATTACCTAATAAAGCAACTGCTATACCATCAAATCCTTGTGAAGGCATAACCCCTATTTGCATAACTTGTGAATTACCCATGTATTGTACAACCCCAGCAAGTCCAGCAAGTCCTCCTGCAATCATCATTGATATAACAATATTTCTGTTTACTGGCATACCTGCATATTCTGCACCAAATTTATTGTATCCAACTGCTTTTAATTCATATCCTAAAACTGTCTTATTAAGTGTAAACCAAATAATTGCTACAGCTGTTATAGCTAAAAGTATACCTAGATTTATGTATGAACCTCCAAACATTTTTGAAAGCCATTCAGCCTTTAATGTAGCTCCTTGTGCAAGCTTTGCTGATTCTGTTTCCGTAGTTCCTTTTAAGTATTGAGGAACCATATAGTATACTATCCAATAAGCAGTCCAGTTCATCATAATTGATGAAACAACTTCGTTAACATTAAATAATGCTTTTAAAAGTCCTGGTATTGCTGCCCATAATGCTCCAACAAGAATACCTGATATAACCATTAAAGGTATTAATACTGGAGATGGTAAATCTACTAAAATTCCTATTGCTGTTACTGTAAATCCACCTGCTAACATTTGCCCTGGAGTACCAATATTAAATAATCCAGTCTTATTTGCGAAAGCAACCGATAACCCTGTTAAGATTAAAGGTGTAGCTGTTGCAATTGAATTACCAATTCTCTGAGCATTCATTAATCCACCTTTGAAAAGATAGATATATCCATCTACAGGACTATAACCCATAGATAACATTAATAAAAATCCAGCAAATAATCCTAAAACTATTGCCATAAGAGATTTTAATAATTGATTCTTATGCACTAAGCTTCCTCCTTCTTTACGCCGGCCATCATTAAACCAACTTCATTTTCATTTGTTTCATTAGCATTAACTATACCTATTAATTCACCATTATTTACTACAGCAATTCTATCTGATACATTTAATACTTCATCAAGCTCAAGTGATACTAAAAGTACAGCTTTTCCTAAATCTCTTTGCTCTACTAATCTCTTGTGTATATATTCTATAGAACCCACATCTAGCCCTCTTGTAGGCTGAACAGCTATTAATAAATCTGGATCTGATTCTATTTCACGTCCTATTACACCCTTTTGCTGATTTCCACCTGATAATGACCTTGCTATAGATTGTCCACCTTCACCACTTCTAACATCAAAAGTTTCTATAATCTTATTAGCATACTCTCTTATCTTTGTTCTATTAATTAATCCTAATTTAGAGAATGGAGCTTTCTTATATGCTTTTAATACCATATTATCTTCCATTGTATAATCAAGTATTAGCCCTCTTTTATGTCTATCTTCTGGAATATGTGCCATACCATCATCAATTCTTTGTCTAATAGATTCTTTTGTTATATCTCTATTCTTAAACTCTATTGTTCCTGATTCAACTTGTCTCATACCAGTTAATGCTTCAACTAACTCAGTTTGTCCATTACCTTCAACACCAGCTATACCTACTATTTCTCCTGCTCTAATATCTAATGAAAAATTCTTTAATCCTAAAACCTTTTTATTATTCTTAACAGAAAGATTATTTATTTTTACAACAGTTTCTTTTGGTTTAGCTTCAGTTTTTTCTACCTTAAATGATACTTCTCTACCAACCATCATTTTAGCCATTTCTGCTTCAGTAGTATCTTTTACATCAACTGTACCTATGTATTTACCTCTTCTAATAACTGTACATTTATTAGCTACAGCTTTAATTTCTTTTAATTTATGTGTTATGATGATTACTGATTTTCCTTCTTTTGTCATTTCCTTTATAATTGCTATCAATTCATCAATTTCACTTGGTGTTAATACTGCTGTAGGTTCATCAAATATTAATACATTTGCATTTCTGTATAACATCTTAAGTATTTCTACTCTTTGTTGCATACCTACTGAAATGTCTTCAATTTTTGCATATGGATCTACATTTAATCCATACTTCTTAGATAATTCTTTAATTCTTTTTACAGCTGTTTTAACATCTACTACTAAACCTTTTTTAGGTTCACAACCTAGAACTATATTTTCAGTAACTGTAAAATTGTCCACAAGTTTAAAATGTTGATGAACCATCCCTATTCCTAAATCATTTGCTACATTAGGATTAGAAATCTTCACTTCTTTACCTCTTACTTTTATGCATCCCCTATCCGGTTTATACATACCGAATAACATCCCCATAAGCGTTGATTTTCCAGCTCCATTTTCTCCTAAAAGAGCATGTACTTCTCCCTCTTTAAGTTGAAGTGTTATATTATCATTCGCCACTATTCCTGGAAATTCTTTACGGATATTAAGCATCTCTACTACATATTCCATGGATATCCTCCTCAAACTAAAACTATTTACTATCCTATTTAGCTACGTTTATATCACGTTTTTCTTACACAAAACTTCATTTAATTATACTTCAAATAATTCGTATTTTCAACTTTTTATCTCTTTTTTATTAAAAACTTCTTTGTTTTCGATTACTTTCTTTTATATTCGATTTGTATATTATATATATCTTCATATATTTTCCGAATTTTGTCTAAAATAGCCATTATAAAGCACTAATTAATATTCTTTTATATACTATCACGCATAAAAACTGCACCCAATTTTACAATTGGATGCAGATATATTTATATTATAACTCTTCTTTAACTTCTATTTGTCCACTCTTAATAGCTTCTAATGCTTCGTTAACTTTTTTTACAGTTTCATCACTTAAATTTGGGTTTTCTGATGGTATACCTACACCATCATTAGCAGCATTAAAAATTAAAGTTTGTCCACCTGGGAATTTTCCATTTAATTCCGCTTCTATCATTTGATATGCAGCTTTATCAACCTTCTTAATTGCTGATGTTAATATAACAGATTTTCCATCTGGTTTTAAACCATCATTATATTGATCTGAGTCAACACCAATTACCCAAACATCTTCTCTAGTTTTAGCTTCAGTTATAACACCAGTACCTGTTCCACCTGCTGCGGCAAAAATAGCCTTTACTCCTCTATCATACATTGTAGCTGCTAATTGTTGCCCTAAAGCTTTATCAGTAAATGAACCTGAGTATGCTACATTTTCATCTTTTAATGTTACTGATGTTCCATAATTTTTATTAGCATATTCTACACCTTGATTAAATCCAGCATTAAATTTCTTAACTGTACTAGTTTCCATACCACCAATAAATCCTAAATCACCATCTTGTAATTCAACTGCTGCTGCAATACCTGCTACAAATCCTGCTTCATGTTCTGCAAAAAATATTGCTGTTGTATTATCAGCTACTAAAGTATTTCCTTTTCCATCACCTGGTGCAGCATCAATTAATACAAATTTAGCATCACTATGCTTTTGTTGTGCTTCATATATAGATGTTTCAAATTTGAATCCTGGCGTAATTATAAATTTGAAATCTGCATCATAAAGATTTTGAATTTCTGTTAAATATTCCACTTCTGATTCACCAGTTGGTTTTAAGTAATTTCTTTCTATTCCCAACTTTTCTTCAGCTAATCCAATACCTTCCCAAGTTCCTTGATTGAAAGATTTATCATCTATTGTACCAGAATCTGTTACCATACCAACTTTTAAAGTTGATTCAGACTTATCTCCTCCATCATTATTGTTTCCACATCCCACTAATCCTGTTAACATTAATGCAGAAAGTGTTAATGCAATTGATTTTCTTTTCATAATTTTTCCTCCTAAGCTTTCATTAAAAATATTCATTAATTCTTAGGAAAACCTACCTCTACCTTTTAAGGTAAAATCAAATATGTATAATAAATTATATACATTTAATCACTCATAGTTAGAAAATTTAGGTTTCCTGTAGATACATCTCACCAAATTAGATATTTATACGAGCTTTTAATGCTTATTGTATTATAATATGCTTTTATATTTTTCAAGTATTAATATAAGCTTAATACTCTTTACAAATTATATTTGAATTATACACTCTATGTTTCGTATTTGCAACATTAAAATATATAAAATTTATATCTTATATAAAAAATAACAAATAACAGGAGTTAAAACTTAGTTTTAGCCCCTGTTATATTTACTGCAATTATTCAGATTTAACTGTAATTTCTCCAGACTTTAATAATTGATATACTTCTGAAACTTTCTTTATAGTATCTTCACTTAAGTTTGGATTTTCAGCTGGTATACCAATACCATCATTTGTTGCATCAAATGTTAAAGTTTGTCCTCCTGGGAATTTACCATTTAATTCAGCTTCAATCATTTGGTATGCAGCTTCATCAAGCATTTTTATAGCTGATGTTAATACTACAGATTTACCTTGATTAGTAAGTCCTTCATGATATTGATCTGAATCAACACCAATTACCCAAGCTTCTTCACCTAAAGCTACTCTAGATTTAGCTTCATTCATTGCTCCAATACCTACTGAACCAGCAGCAACGAATACTACTTTAACTCCACTATCATACATTTGAGCACTTAATTGTTGTCCACCTGCAACATTAGTGAAAGTTCCTTCATATACTACATTTTGATCTTTAAGACTAATATTAGTTCCTAAATTCTTGTTAGCATATTCAATCCCTTGTCTGTAACCAACTTCAAATCTTTTAACAGCTGGTATTTCTAATCCTCCAATGAATCCGAAGTCTCCTTCTTTAACTTCTAGTGCAGCAGCAATACCTGCAATAAATCCTGATTGTTCTTCAGCAAAGTAAATAGCAGCAGTATTCTCTCCTACTAATAGATTTCCTTCACCGTCATTTGGCTCACCATCTAATATTACAAATTTTGCATCTTTATATTTAGATTGTGCTGCGTAAATTGCAGTTTCAAATTTATATCCTGGTGTGATTATAAATTTGTAATTTGAATCATAAAGATTTGCTATCTCTGTAGCATAATCAGCTTCAGTTTCTCCAGCTGGTAGCATGTAAGTTCCATCTACATTTAAACTTTCCATTGCTTGCTGAATTCCTTCCCAAGTTCCTTGGCTAAATGATTTGTCTTCAAGTAACCCTGTATTTGTTACCATACCGACTTTCATTGAATCCACTTCTACAGTTGTTCCACATCCTGCAAGCCCTGTAACCATTAATCCTGACATTGCTAACGCGACTAATCTTTTATTCATATTTAATTCCTCCCTATCGCAACTTTGCATCTCTGTACATATGCGAATAATCTTTTCGATTATACTTTATTTGCTCGCAGATAGCAAAACATTTGCTGTAATTACATCAAAATATTTACATTGTATTTTTCTAGCCATACATTAACTTGAAGTGAACTACTCTCCACTTATAGAAGTGGGAGCTTTCTTGGTCAATATTCCTAACGGAACAAGTTTACCCAAGCTTACAAGATCGTTCCGACCTCATTATTATCAATAGTCTATGCTATCAATTTTTCTAAGTTCTT
>JAKSUK010000079.1 GCA_024409095.1 Clostridium sp. | reverse complement strand
TCTTATCCATTCAGATTACCCTCCTAAGCACCATTTATTATTTATTATATACCAAAATTATTCATCATACTACTGTTTTTAACTTTTTTAAATAAATGTATTTTTGAAGTTTATTTAGTTTAAACACACCTATTATTTTCAATTAATGTAATTAGTGGTAAAATATTATAAAATAAATAAAAGGAGTTATGCTTATGAGTAAAAATGTAGATTTAGATTGGAATAAATTAGAGTTTGAATATATAAAAACTGATTTCCGATATATTTCAACTTGGAAAAATGGTAGCTGGGATAATGGCTCACTTACTGATGATAACTATCTTCATATTAGCGAAGCATCTTGTGCTCTTCATTATGGGCAACAATGTTTTGAAGGTTTAAAAGCATATAGAACAAAGAATGGCTCAATTCAATTATTTAGACCTGATAGAAATGCTGAAAGATTAAATTCAAGTTTAAGAAAATTACTTATGCCAGAAATTCCTACCGAAAAATTTATTGATGCTTGTATGCAAGTTGTAAAAGCAAATGAACATTTTGTTCCACCTTACGGTAGTGGTGCAACTTTATATTTGAGACCTTTTGTGATAGGAGTTGGTCATAACATTGGTGTTAAAGCAGCACCAGAATATATCTTTTCAGTATTTTGTATCCCTGTAGGTGCATATTTTAAAGGTGGATTAACGCCTTGTAACTTTAATGTAGCTGAATATGACAGAGCTGCTCCTCGTGGAACTGGTCATACAAAAGTTGGTGGAAATTATGCAGCTTCTCTTCAAGCACATAAACTTTCTGCTGATAAAGGATTTGCTGATTGTATTTATCTTGATCCATTAACTCAAACAAAAATTGAAGAAGTTGGTGCTGCAAACTTTTTTGCTATTACAAAAAATAATGAATTTGTTACACCAAAATCACCTTCTATATTGCCAAGCATAACGAAATATTCACTTATGGAAATAGCTGAAAAATACCTTAATATGCCTGTTTATGAAAGAGAAGTATTTATTGATAAGTTAGATGAATTTAAAGAAGCAGGTGCTTGTGGTACTGCTGCAGTTATTACTCCAATTGGTGGAATTGAATACAAAGGTAAGCTCCATGTATTTTATAGTGAAAATGAAGTTGGCCCTGTTATAAAAGAACTTTATAGAATTCTTTGTGGAATACAATTTGGTGATATAGAAGCACCAAAAGGATGGATTTACAAAGTTAATTAATTTTTAACTAAAAAAAGATACAGAATAAACTGTATCTTTTTTATTATGCTGCTTTTTCAACGTCTTTTGTAGATTTTTTCTTATCAGTAATGAAGTAATATGGTAGTCCTACAAATAATACTCCACCTACAAAGTTTCCAAGTGAAACCCAAGCAATATTATGGAACCAACCAGCAATCGTAACTGCTGCATCATGTGGTAATAATAATCCCATAGTTAAGAATCCCATATTAGCAACACTATGTTCAAATCCTGCTGTTATAAACGTAAATAAGCACCAGAAAATCATTAAGATTTTAGCTGTTTCTTCTTTTAATTTATAACATATCCAAGTTGCTAAACAAACTAGTATATTACAAAGTAATCCTCTTAAAAATAATTGTCCAGCTGGAGTTCCCATTTTTATAGCAACTTGCTCTACTATAAACTCTCCTATATAATCACTTTTTCCAGAAGCAGTTCCGCTGTAAACATATAAGAATGCACCTATAACTCCACCCATTATATTTCCAATCCAAACTGCAACCCATATTTTAACTGCATCTAACCAAGTTACTTTCTTTTCTAAAGCACCAATAGTCATTATCATAGCATTACTAGTAAATAAATCTCCACCTGCCATGAATACTAAACTTAAAGCAACACCAAAACATAGCCCCATTACTATCTTGTATGTTCCAATATCAGAATGATGCATTATTCCACCAATAGAATAAATAAGCATAATTCCTAAACTTACAAATAAACTTCCAAGCATTGCTGATGTTAAATACTTTGGTACACTTTTGTTAAATAACCCAATCTTAACTTCAGCTGAATGAGATAAATTATCGATTTCTCTTCTATACATTACTATTCCTTTGCCAAAACTTCATAAAACTTTATATAGCTTGTCCAATTCACTTTTTTAAGTTCTGCAATGTTCTAGTTTTGACATACTCCTTTCCTCTTCTTATTTATATTTCTGAACATTGTCTTTGTTTTTAATTTTAAATTATTCTGTATATGTCCTTAATAATAATACAACTTTTTAATACTTTTGTAAATTGTCATAAAATTATAAATTTTACATTTTATACATAAGAAAGGATTATTCTTTTGAATAACCCTTTCTTATTATTTATTATTTTATAGTTTTAGCAAACTCTTCAAATACTTCTAAGAATTTATTAATATGTTCCTCATTATGCTCACTACTTAAGAATAAAGCTTCAAATTGTGATTGAGGAATATTTATTCCATTTTTATTCATGTGTAAGAAATACTTTTTGAACATATCTAAATTACAGCTTTTTGCATCTTCGTATGTTCTTACAGCCTCCTTATCAGTAAAGAATATAGTCATCATTCCACCAAATCTATTTACTACTAGATTTATATTATTTTCAGATGCAATATTTTCAACACCATTTTGTAGCATTTGTCCTATACGATTTATATTTTCATATATTTCTGGATGTGATTTTAATATATTAAGTGTAGCAAGACCTGCTGACATAACTATTGGATTTCCTGACATAGTACCAGCTTGATACACTCCTCCTAAAGGTGAAAGATTTTGCATTATTTCTTTTTTTCCACCATAAACACCTGCTGGAAGTCCACCTCCCATTATCTTTGCATAAGTTATAAGGTCAGGTTTTACATTAAATAGTTCTTGTGCTCCTTTAAAAGCAACTCTAAAACCACTCATAACTTCATCAAAAACTAAAAGTGCTCCATATTCATCACAAAGCGTTCTAAGTGTTTCCATAAATTCATTATCAGCTTTAATAACTCCCATATTACCTGCTACTGGTTCAATAATAACAGCTGCAATATCATCACCATAAGCTTCAAATAACCCTCTTACTTGTTCTGCATCATTATAAACACCAATTAGTGTATTTTTTATACTATCTTGTGGTATACCAAGAGAACCTGCAATCCCTTCTGTAAGTACTCCTGAACCTGCTTCTACTAAGAAACCATCAAAATGTCCATGATAGCAACCAGCAAATTTTATTATTTTATTTTTCTTAGTGTATCCTCTAGCTAATTTTATGGCACTCATAGTTGCTTCTGTTCCTGAGTTAACCATTCTTACCATTTCTACATTATCCATTTCCTCACAAAGAAATTTTGCCATTTGAAGCTCTAATTCTGTTGGTGCACCAAAAGCTATGGCACTTTCACTTATTTCTTTTATAGCAGTTACTACATCATCATTACAATGACCTAATATCATAGGACCCCATGCTAACACAAAATCAATATATTCCTTGCCATTTTCATCTTTGATAATAACACCTTTTCCGCATTTCATTACTGGAGGATTTATTCCCATATCTCTATATGCTCTTACTGGTGAATTAACTCCCCCTGGCATATATTTATTTGACTCTATAAAAATCTCTTCATTTCTCATTAGTTATTATCCTCCTTTAGCCATCTTGCTGCTTCTATTGCATAATAAGTCATTATCATTTTTGCTCCAGCTCTTTTCATAGACATAAGCATTTCTAAAGCAACTCTTTTTTCATCAATAAGTCCTGCTTCTCCTGCATTTTTAACCATTGCATATTCTCCACTAACATTGTATACACATAATGGTACATCATAGCGATTTCTTGCTTCTCTTACTATATCAAGATATGACATAGCTGGCTTAACCATTATAATATCTGCACCTTCACTTATATCTGCTTCAATCTCAAGCATTGCTTCTCTTGAATTAGCAGGGTCCATTTGATATCCCTTTCTATCACCAAATTGTGGTGCTGAACCTGCTGCTTCTCTAAATGGTCCATAAAATCCTGATGCATATTTTGCTGCATAACTCATTATAGGTGTCATTTTAAAACCATTATCATCTAAAACACTTCTAATATATCCTATTCTTCCATCCATCATATCTGATGGTGCAACCATATCAGCACCTGCCTTAGCATGTGATAAAGCTATTTTCCCTAAATATTCTAATGTTTCATCATTATCTATACTTTCACCATGAAGTATTCCACAGTGTCCATGATTTGTATATTCACACATACATACATCAGTTATTATATATAATTCATTATCTAATTCTCTAAGCTTTCTTATAGCCTTTTGAACTATTCCATTTTCATTATATGCTTCTGTTCCCTTGCAATCCTTGTGCTTCGGAACTCCAAATATTATTACAGCTCTTACTCCACTATCTTTTAATTCCTTTACAAGTTCATCAAGTCTATCTACTGACCAATGATAATTACCTTTAAGAGAGCTTATTTCTCTTTTTATGTTTTCCCCTTCTACTACAAATATAGGAAGTATAAAATCTTTTACACTAAGCTCATTTTCTCTTACAAGATCTCTTATTATTGAAGTATCTCTTAATCTTCTGCCTCTTCTAAACATGATATTCCTCCTTTATTCCTATTATTTCTTCTAAGAATCCTTCTTCTGAATGCTTCTTACAAGTATAACAATCAAGTCCATTTGACTTTAATGCATTTGCAGTTTGCCCACCAATAGCTATTAATTTCTTTTTATCTATTTCTTCCTTACCAAATACACTAATCATATTATATACCGTGCTTGGACTTGTAAATAATACATAATCTACTTCTTCAAAAGCCTTTCTATTTTTCATATCTCCGCATACTGTATCATATGTATGAATTCTATCAACATTTAAACCTAAAGCTTCTATTTCTTCTTTTAAATATTCTCTACTACTTGAAGAGCATGGTATAAGTACATTTTCTCCCTTTTTAAGATGTGGCTTAAGCACCTTAAATAATCCTTCACCTATAAATTCTCTAGCCATAATGAAAGACATTACTCCACGTGATTCTAAAGCTTTTCTTGTAGCTTTTCCTATTACTGAAAAATTAGCTTTAATATTTCTTATATCAATTTTCTCTTTAACTAAATAATCAAAGAACATATTTACTCCATTTACAGAAGTTAAAATAATATGGTCATATCTGTTAATTTTTTCCTTTACTTCATTTAAATTATCAATTGTTGGCTTTATTTTTATTGAATTTATTTCTGTAACCTCTGCACCTAAATCTCTTAATTTACTCTTTAAATTAGAAGCCTGTTCTCTTGATCTTGTTATGCATATATTAGCACCAAATAAAGGTTTCTTCTCATACCATGATAGTTTTTCATTTAATGATACTACTTCACCAACAACTATAATACATGGAGACTTTAATCCTGCTTCCCTTACCTTTGTGCATATATTATCAACCGTACCAATTACTTTTCTTTGCTTAGATGATGTTCCTCTCATAACAACTGCTGCTGGAGTATTGCCACACTTTCCATTTTCAAGTAAGTTGCCCATTATTCTCTCAATATTTTCAAGCCCCATCATAAATACTAAAGTACCACTTTCCTTTGCTAAAGCCTCCCAATTTATCTTTTCACCAGCTGCTGTCATACCTGTTATAATATGAAACCCTTGTGATATTCCTCTTTGTGTTATTGGAATTCCAGCATAATTAAGCACTGCTATTGGAGAAGTTACCCCTGGAATAACTTCAAACTCTAAATCTTCTTTTTGAAGAGCTAATACTTCCTCTCCACCTCTACCAAATACATATGGATCTCCACCTTTTATTCTACCTACTATATGACCTTCTTTAACAAGCTTCACAATCATTTCATTTATTTTCTCTTGAGTTTTATAGTGACATCCTGGCTCTTTTCCACAATAATATATTTCACAATCATCATTTAAATAATTTAATATATTATTAGATACAAGTCTATCATAAAGAACTGCTGTACACTTTTCTAATGTTTTTACTGCCTTTATAGTTAATAATTCTTCATCTCCTGGTCCAGTTCCAATTATATATGCTTTCCCCATTTTTAGTCCTCCTACGCTTCTAATATGCTTTCTGCTAATTTAATTCCTAAATCTATATTGTCATTTTTTTTACCAGTTATATCTTTAACTATTATTTTTCCATTAACCTCAAAAGTTCCTA
This sequence comes from Clostridium sp., assembly GCA_024409095.1. GTDB lineage: Bacteria > Bacillota > Clostridia > Clostridiales > Clostridiaceae > Clostridium. The sequence goes on along the minus strand of JAKSUK010000079.1, from coordinate 811 downwards.
TCATATAAATATTATCACCATTTATTTCAGCATAACATCCTATTAATGTATGACATCCACCATTAAGTCTTTTCATAAAACTTCTTTCTGCTTCTACAGCAATTCTAGTATTTTTATCATCTAGTGCCTTAAAATATTTTTTACTTTCACTATTCTTTAAACATTCAATTCCAAGAGCTCCTTGACCTACCGCTGGTATAAATACCTTTGGATCTAGATATTCAGTTATTATATCTTCCATACCAAGTCTCTTAAGTCCTGCTGCTGCAAGTATTATTCCATCCATGCCTTCGTTTTTCATCTTTTCTAATCTTGTACCTACATTACCTCTTATAGGAACAATATTTAAATCACTTCTTATTTTTCTTAATTGTGCTGCCCTTCTAATGCTACTTGTTCCAATTATTGCTCCTTTTCTTAAATCCATTAAAGAAGTCCCATTTATTGATACAAGAACATCTCTTACATCTTCTCTTTCTGGCATTGCTACTAATTCAAAATCATGACCTAATTCATATGGTACATCTTTCATTGAATGAACTGCTGCTTGAGCTTTTCCTTCTAATAAAGCAAGTTCTATTTCCTTTACAAAAAGCCCTTTACCACCAATTTTATCTAATGTTACATCAAGCCTTTTATCTCCTTCTGTAACTACTAATAGTTTTTTTGTATCTATCTTTTGCTTTTCTTTAAGCATTGACATAACAGTTTCTGTTTGTGTCTGTGCAAGCTTACTTTTTCTTGTTGCTAAAATCAATTCCATTTACTTTCTCCTTATAAAATAACTCTAATACTATTTTCTCCTTACCTT
>JAKSUK010000078.1 GCA_024409095.1 Clostridium sp. | reverse complement strand
TAACGAAGAACAAGCTAAGTGTTGCACTTAGCTTGACAATTCGTCATATAAAAAAAGCTTAGTTAAACACCAAGCTTTACTATAATTCAATCTTCATTTTTATATGTGGAATATCCACTTCATTATATACATCTGATATTTGTTTAAATCCAACACTTTCGTATAATCCTTTTGCATAAACTTGTCCTGATAATACTACAGTTTGTTCATCAAGTTTTTCCTTTATAAACTTTAATGCTTCTTTTATCATTACTTGTGCTAAACCTTTTCTTCTATAGTCACTTAAAACTAATACTCTTCCTATAGATGTATTCTCATATGCTACTCCTGAAGGAACTATTCTACAATATGCTACTACTTTATTATTATCTTTATAAAAAACATGATAACATTCTTCATCTTTTCCATCTAATTCAGGTTCTTGTATAATTTTTTGTTCCATTGCAAATACTTCAAACCTTGATTTAGCTATTTCATACATTTCTTTAACTGTAAGTTCATTAAATTTGCAAATCTTAATATTCATATAATTTCTCCAATGCTATAGTAAAACATAAGTCAATTTTTTTCTAATATGTCACTAAATTGACATATTAATAAGTTATTATAATACTTGTAAAGTGGTTAAAACATTACCCCTAAGCTCTAGAGTTATTTCCCCCTATTTTAATAACCCTAGGCTTTTTTTATATATTTATACAAAACTTTTTACTATCTAATTTGTCCATTTCCAAAAATAATATACTTAATAGTTGTAAGCTCTTTTAACCCCATTGGTCCTCTTGCATGAAGTTTTTGCGTACTTATTCCTATTTCTGCTCCAAATCCAAATTCCTCTCCATCAGTAAATCTTGTTGATGCATTAACATATACAGCTGCTGCATTTACCTTTTGAAGAAATACTTGAGATGATTCATAACTCTTAGTAATTATTGCTTCTGAATGTCCTGAACCAAATTTATTTATATGCTCAATAGCTTCATTTATATCCTTAACTATTTTTACACCAATAGTATAATCTAAATATTCATTATACCATTCTTCCTCAGATGCTAAAATCACACTATCATCTAAAGCTTTTAGTGCTTTATCTCCTCTTATTTCAACATCTTTTTTTCTTAATGATTCAAAGATTACTGGCATAAACTTTGCTGCTATCTTTTCGTTAATCAATAGCTTTTCTGCTGAATTACATACTGATGGTCTTGAGGTTTTAGCATTAATTATAATATTCTTTGCCATTTCAAAATCACATTCTTCATCTACATATATATGACAATTTCCTGTTCCAGTTTCAATAACAGGTACTGTTGCATTATTAACTACAGCTTTTATAAGTCCTGCTCCACCTCTAGGTATTAATACATCTATATATCCATTTAGTCTCATCATTTCTGTAGCAACTTCCCTAGATGTATCTTCCACTAATTGTACTGCGTCTTCCACTAATCCTACAGATTTTAATCCTTCTCTTAATGCTTTTGTAATAGCCTTATTAGAGTTTATAGCTTCGCTTCCACCTCTTAAAATCACAGAATTTCCTGACTTAAAACAAAGTCCTGCTGCATCACTAGTTACATTTGGTCTTGCTTCATATATAATTCCTATAACACCAATTGGAACTCTCTTTTTACCTATTTGTAATCCATTTGGTCTAATCCACATTCCTAAAACTTCACCTATAGGGTCTTCTAATGCTGCTACTTGTCTAAGTCCATTTGCCATACTTTCAATTCTAGCTTCATTTAATGCTAATCTATCAAGCATACTTTCACTAGTTCCCTTGGCTCTTGATGCTTCTAAGTCTATATTATTACATTCAATTATTAATTTTGAATTCTTAATAAGAGAATCTGCCATAGAATATAATGCATCATTTTTATCTTTTGAGGAAAGATTGCTTAAGATATAACTTGCTTCCTTAGCTTTCTTCCCTATATTAATTAAACTACTCATATTTACCCTCCTATTTTTTAATAAATAAGGTTCCTATTTTTTCTCCATTAATTATATCAAAAATAATTTTTGGATTATCTCCATTAGCTAATACCATATCAACACCAGCATTTGTCGCTGTTTTTGCAGCTGTTAACTTTGTTGCCATTCCACCTGTTCCAAAGCTTGTTCCTGCCCCACCAGCACATTCTTCCAATTCTTTAGTAATTTCAATTACTTCCTTTATCATTTTTGAATCTGGATTTTTTCTTGGATCAGAATCATAGAATCCATCTATATCAGATAATATTATTAATAAATCTGCTGATACTAATCCTGCAACAATTGCTGATAAATTATCATTATCACCAAACCTAACTATATTTTCAATTTCATCTATAGCTACTGTGTCATTTTCATTTACTATTGGAATTATCTTATTTTCAATTAATGTTTCAAAAGTATTAACAACATTTTCTCTTATATGGTCATCCTCTACTACATCTCTTGTTAACAGTACTTGTCCGACTATATGGCTGTATTCCCCAAAAAACTTACCATATATATGCATAAGCTCACTTTGACCAACTGCTGCTGCTGCTTGCTTTTCCTTTATTGTCTTTGGTCTTTCTTTAAGTTTAAGCTTATTAATTCCTACACCAACTGCTCCAGAAGTAACAAGAACTATTTCTTTTCCACTATTCATCAAATCTGATAATACTCTTGTTAATTTTTCTATTCTTGATAAATTTATATTTCCATTGCTATACGTTAATGTTGAAGTACCTACTTTCACCACTATTCTCTTATGATTTTTAATCTTTTGTCTATAATCCACGCTCTCAGCTCCTATGTAGTTTATCTCATTTATATATATATGTTTTATCATGATAAAGTAATTAAGTATTTTTATTTAATTATAATTACTTTTATTATATTTTTCTATATTTTTAATTACAAAGCTATATTTATTTTTAAATTTATGCAAACTATTAATAAAATATCTATCTTTTTTATATTTATAAATTTTTTCTTATTTTTATGCATAAATAGTCTTGATTTTTAATATTTTTGCATATAAAATGAATATCGATGTATATTTATAAATTCACTATACATACAAAGGAGGAAAAAATGGAAGGATCAAACATAAACTATAATTCAAACACTAATATTAAAAATATTTTAAAATTTATAATACCTTCTTTATTAGGAATAATTCTATTTATGATTCCTATCAAGTATAATGATAAGATAACTATTCCAATAGCTATTTTTTCAAATGCCTTAATAGACTTTTTAGGTCAATCATTAATTTACATAATAACTTTTACTCTAGTGATTTCTGCTGTAATGAGTGCAATCACTAAGATATTTAAGCCAAAATTTATTTTAGAAAATAGTTTTTTAAAAACACTATTTAATGTTGGACCTATATGGCTTATAGCAAGAATATTTGGTGGAATATTTGGTGTATTATCAGCCTTAGGGATTGGTCCAGAATTTATTATTGGAGAATCAACTGGTGCATTTGTTTTAAATGATTTATTAACAGTTTTATTTTCTATTTTCTTATTTGCAGGATTATTATTACCATTACTTTTAAATTTTGGACTTCTAGAATTCTTTGGTTCTTTATTAACAAAAGTTATGAGACCAATTTTTAAACTTCCTGGACGTTCATCAATTGATTGTATCACTTCATGGCTTGGTGATGGAACATTAGGAATAATGCTTACTAGCAAACAATATGAAGATGGATTTTATACTAAAAGAGAAGCTGCTACAATAAGTACTACTTTCTCTGCTGTATCAATTACTTTCAGCTTAGTTGTTATAAGCCAAGTTGGACTTTCTCATATGTTTATTCCATTTTACTTAACAGTTTCTTTTGCTGGAATTATTGCAGCTATAATTGTTCCAAGAATACCACCTCTATCAAGAAAGAGTGATACATATTATAATGATGCTGTTAAAGAAAACTTAGAAGTTATTCCTGAAGGATATAATTCTTTCTCATGGGGATATAAAAATGCACTAGAAAAAGCAAGTACATCTTCTAATATTAAAGAGTTCTTTAGTGATGGATTTAAAAATGTATTAGATATGTGGATTGGAGTTTTACCTGTAGTTATGTGTCTTGCAACATTAGCTTTAACAATAGCTGAATATACTACTATATTCCAAGTGTTAGGCACACCATTTATACCTATTTTAAAACTTCTTCAAGTTCCTGAAGCTGCTGCTGCATCTCAAACATTAGTTGTTGGTTTTGCAGATATGCTACTTCCATCAGTATTAGCTGCTAACACTATAACTAACGAAATGACTAAGTTCATAGTTGCTTGTGTATCAGTAACACAGCTTGTATATATGTCTGAAGTTGGAGGACTTTTAATAGGATCAAAAATTCCTGTAAACCTAAAAGATTTAATACTAATATTCTTAGAAAGAACTTTAGTTACACTACCAGTAATAGTATTAATAGCTAATTTATTATTTTAAAAAAAGCAGTACATTCGTACTGCTTTTTTTATATGGTGACCCGTAGGGGAATCGAACCCCTGATTGCACCGTGAGAGGGTGCCGTCTTCACCGCTTGACCAACAGGCCGTTATTTCTTTATATAACTAATATTACCATATATTTAAAAATTATACTATAATTTTTCTTATTTAATTTTTAAATTTCTCATTCTATTTATTGCACAAAGGATTTCATGTTTTCTTGGCATAGCTAAGCTTCCATTTCCTCCTCTTGTATTATCTATAGCAATTAAGCTCTTATCGATATCACTTTTTATTTCATCAATTATTCTTTCAACAGTTAAATTTTTTCCTGCATATTTATCTTCTATAAGTTTAATTACTGCACCAATAGCATTTATTTGTTCACTATCAACAATCTGCTCTACTGATTTTAAATCAATATTTTCTTTATTAATAGATAAACCATCTATACCAAAGGTTTTAACTTTAATACCCTTAGGGCCTTCACATATAGAACCCTTATCTAAAACCCTTTGAAAATTAATACTTATATCTAAGTCATCTCTTAAGCTTATTTTTCCTCTGCTTAAATTTTTAGCTTTAGCTGTAACTTCATAAGGTTCATAACTATCCATTTGTATAACTAAATCTGCTATATCAAAGAAATCACCACAGCTTCCTGCTACTAATATAGTTGAAATACCACTCTTTTCATATAAGCTTTTTGCTACATCAATAAATGGAGTTATTGGTTCTTTTTCTTTAACCACAAGCTGTTGCATTATATCATCTCTAATCATAAAGTTTGTAGCTGATGTATCTTCATCTATTAAAAGAACTTTTGACTTACCTTCTATTGCTTCAATTATATTAGCTGCTTGAGAAGTGCTTCCACTAGCATTTTCTGTATTAAATTTAACAGTATCCTTTCCATTTGGTAGATTATTAATAAATAAAGAAATATCTGTTGCTGTTATTGCTCTACCATCTTCAGCTCTTACTTTAAGTGCACTTTCATCTGTAATTACAAATTCCCTACCATCACCTTCTATGTGATTATATACTCCTAACTCTAATGCCTTTAATAAAGTTGATTTTCCATGATATCCGCCTCCTACAATAAGCGTTATCCCTTTTGGTATTCCCATACCTTTTATTTTTCCTCTATTTGGTGTATCAAATTCAACTTCTAAAGCTTGTGGTGAAATAAATTTCTTACCATTTCTTAATGGCTTTGCAGAAACACCACTTTCTCTAGGTAACATTGACCCATTTGCTACAAAAGCTACTAATCCCTTTTCCTTAAGATTTTCTCTAATAAAATATTGATCTTCCATTAACTCAACTCTACTGATTAACGCAGATTTATTAATATTTTCATAAATAAAAGTATTTTCTACTATATTAGGAATTATATTAAATATTATCTTTTCTAATTCTCTTGCAAGTACACTTCTTCCTCTAGCTGGAAATCCCACATAAAATCTTGCTTCAAAAAAGTTTTTATTTCTTATAATAGCTGTTCTTTCTAATATTTCTTGTGGACATCTGCTTATTTCTATTAAACCACTTTTACCTGAACCAAATATTTTTTCACTTTGATTTCTAATGTTTTTGCTAAATAATCTAGTTAAAAAATCACATAATGCAATTTCCTTATTTTTATTATCAAATAACTTCTCAGGTATTTTTGCAATTCTATTATCAATTATAACCCTTACTCTTGATGGTGAAGCAAATGGATCTCCTTGAACATGGTCTATGGATAAAGCATATTTATTAAAATCATATTTTCCTTCTAATCCTTTATATGCCTTATATCCTTTGCCATCAATCTTAAAAAGTTCATTTTTAAGTTCCATAGAACCTTTCATCTCTATTTCTCCTTTTATTCATTATTTTTTATAAAAAATTCATCTATCAATTTTTCACTAGCTCTTCTATACATATTACTCATATTTACTAGTGAACATAAAAGTAGAAAATTCTTTTTATAGTCATCTTGTAAATTCTCTGATGTAGAAACTCTCTTATTTAAATCTTCTATTTTTTCCTCAATACTATTTTTAAAGCTTTCTTCATCTTCCTTGCTTTCATTTAAATAGTAATTATATAGCTCTCTTAAATCACTAGCTTTTTCTTCATCATAATCTTCTATCATTTTATCAAGGCTAATCTTAATATCATTTATAGATAATGCACCTTTTAAATTATAAATAAAAGCCATAATAATAAGATGCTCTTTAGTATATTTCTTATTTTTAATAGGTAATAATAGTTTACCTTTAGCATAATTATTAATCATTGTTTTTGTTAATATCTTTTCGTCATCATTTCTCTTTAATGAAGAAAGCTTATTTTCAAAAAGCTGTATAACTTGATCCATATATAAATCAAGCTCTGGCATTTCTTCTAGCTTGATTCTGCTATCAAAATTCATTTCATTAAAAATATCCTTAATTTCCATAATACCGTTGCCAAAACCTTATAAAACTTTATAAAGTATGTTTAATTCCTTATTCAACGTGTCCTATTTTGTCTTGTTAAACATAGACTACTTTAGTTTGATATAACACTCCAAAGGCGTAAATTCCCATACAACGCATGGTACATATTAGCAATATCTTGAAAGTGATTAACTTGCTAATTTATATCTACTAAGATTAATACTTGCGTTAAAGTCATATAAACATTGTTCTGAGATAGATTTTGATAAATGCTTATTTTTCATCATCCCTTTGATATTCAAATCTTCCA
>JAKSUK010000077.1 GCA_024409095.1 Clostridium sp. | reverse complement strand
AGATATAATTAGAGAAGAAGAGGGCAATTCAGGAATTATATATTGTGTAACAAGAAAAGAAGTAGAAGGATTATATAATTATTTAAAGGATTTAGGTTATACAGTAGGGAAATACCATGGTGGTCTTAAGGATGAAGAGAAAGAATATTATCAGGAAGAGTTTCTTAAAGAAAATATAAATTTAATGATAGCTACTAATGCTTTTGGTATGGGAATTGATAAATCAAATGTAAGGTATATTATACATTTTACAATGCCAAAGAATATAGAAAGTTATTATCAAGAAATAGGAAGAGCAGGACGTGATGGTGAAAATGCTAATTGCTATCTTTTATACAATAGAAGTGATGTTCGTACATTAGAATATCTTATATATACAACCGTATCTTTAAATAGAAAAGAAATAGAAATAAGAAAGCTACAGGAAATGATAAATTTATGTGAAAGTAAGGAGTGTTTAAGGCATTTTATTTTAAGTTATTTTGGTGAAAAAAATTCAAGGAATTACTGTAACAGTTGTAGTAATTGTTTAAAGAATGAAGAAATTCGCGATTATACTATAGAATCACAAAAAATATTATCTTGTGTATATAGAACTAGAGAAAGGTATGGGGTTTCCGTTTTGGTAGATATTTTAAGAGGAATGACAGGACCTAAGATAGTTAATGATAAGCTAAATAAGCTAACAACTTATGGAATAATGAAAGAATATAGCAGTAGATTTATTAAGGATATAATAAAGACATTAATAGATTTTGGATATGTAGATTTAAAACAAGGTACATATTCTATGCTTAAATTAAATAAAAAGTCATTGAAAATTTTAAAGTCTGAAATGAAAGTCTTATTTAAATTAAATGAAAGTGAAGAAGAGGTAATATTAAATAAAAACTTATTTAATGCTTTAAAAAACTGGAGAAAAAATAGAGCACTTAAAGAAGGAATTAGGCCATATATAATATTTTCAGATTCTACATTAATTCAAATAAGTAATATACAGCCTAATAATAAAGAAGAGCTTCTTGGTATAAGGGGAATGGGTGAAAAGAAATACGAAAAGTTTGGCGAAGAATTATTAATTATAATTGATAAATACAAAAGTAAATAAATTTAATTAGAAATTGACTGATTTGAGCTAAGTGATAAATAATAGTTAGCACATGTTAAATCAAAATAAGGATTTATCCATAAATAAGTAATTCCAAAAGTTAATATACCTACTAAAAACCAGCCAATGAAGGTTAAATGCAGATAAAAAAGCTCTAACTTATGACCAAGCATTAATTTACGACTAGCAGTCATACAATCAGTAACATCCATTTCTGGATTTTCAACAAGTATATAAAATGATTGAGAATACATATATGCAATGATTATGCCAGGAATTATTAAAAAAATTAGTCCTAAAGTAGTAATTAAAGTAATTAGTAAATTAAGTGCAAAAGTTTTAAGAAATATATTGAATTGTGAAAATAAATCTTTAAACTTAGCACTATCTTTATCAAGGGTCATATTAAGAAGAAATCTACATTTTCCAGCTATTATAACTCCATTTAAAATAATATATAAAAGTGAAAAAGAAATTGAAATATAGCCAAGATTATTTTCAAGTAGTTTTTTATTAGATGTTAGCACTCCTGTTAAAATATTAGAAACAAAAATTGTACAAATAGCTAATGTCCAACGATTAGTCAATTGTACTTTAGATTGATTTTTTAGATATTTTACATCCAAAATATATACCTCCAAATTTATATTAATAATATATTATATTTTTCATTAAGTTATTTATGTTGAGATAATACTTATTTTTATTAATTATAAAAGCATATTAATTTTAGACTGAAAATACAAAAATAAGTAATATATTATATTTAATAATTAATATATTAAAGTAAAGGGGGGAGTGCTTATGAACTTCAAAGAATTTATTCTAACAGACAGAGAAAGTAGAAATAAAGAAAAATTTGAAGGTACATTTATAGATTACTTAGAACTTGTGAAGGCTAATCCAGATATTGCACAGCTTTCTCATAAAAGACTATATGAAAGGATTATGAGTGAGGGTATTGAGGTACTAAAGGGTGATGAAAATCCTAAAATAAGAAAAATATATGGAAATGAAACTATAAAGAGATATGGATTTTTTAAAGATGATTTCTTTGGAATTGATAAAGTACTAATGAAATTAGTAAATTATCTTCATTCTGCATCAATGAAAGGTGAAGAGGCAAGACAAGTATTATATTTAGTAGGACCGGTTGGAGCTGGTAAATCATCATTAGTTGAAGCTTTAAAATTAGCTTTAGTAAGCTGTAATCCTATTTATTCTATAAAGGGATGTCCAATGCATGAAGAACCTTTGCATCTTGTTCCTAATCACTTAAGAGAAAAATTCAATGAAATGTTAGGTACACAAATTGAAGGAGATTTATGTCCAGTATGTAAATATAGACTTATTCATGAGTTTAATGGAGAATATGAAAATGTTCCTGTTGAAAGAAAGAATTTTTCTATAAGATCAAGAAAAGGTATAGGTGTAGTACCTCCAGTTGATCCAAATAATCAAGATACATCTATTTTAACAGGATCAATAGATATATCTAAGATGGATATGTATCCAGAAGATGATCCAAGAATATTCTCATTAAATGGTGCATTTAATGTAGGTAATAGAGGATTAGTAGAATTCATTGAAGTGTTTAAAAATGATGTTGAATACTTACACACTATAATAACAGCTACTCAAGAAAAATCAATTCCATCACCAGGAAAAGGCTCTATGATTTATTTTGATGGACTTATTGTAGCTCACTCAAATGAAGCAGAATGGGAGAAATTTAAATCAGACCATACTAATGAAGCTATCTTAGATAGAATTGTTAAAATTGAAGTTCCTTATTGCTTAGAGCTTGATGAAGAAGTTAAAATATATGAAAAAATATTGAGGAGAAGTAATTTTAAAGCTCATATAGCTCCTCATACTATAGAGATAGCAGCAATGTTTGCTATACTTTCAAGGTTATCTCCTTCAGCTAAAGTAGATCCTATGACTAAGTTAAAACTTTATAATGGTGAAGATATTGTGGAAAAAGGAACTACTAAGAGAATAGATATACAAGAATTAAGAGAAGAAGCTGGAAGTTACGAAGGAATGAAGGGTATAAGTACTAGATTTATTGTTAAAGCAATAGATAATGCACTATCTATTTCAGAATATGATTGTATAAATCCATTAAGCATAATGGAAAGTATTATTAAGTCTATTAAAGAAATGGATGCTTCAGCAGAAGATAAGAAAAAATATCTAGGCTTTATTCAAGATACAATTAGAAAGGAATATAACAAAGTATTAGAAAAAGAAATAACAAAGGCATTTATACATTCATTTAGAGAACAAGCAGAAAGCTTATTTAATAATTATATAGATAATGCAGAAGCATTTGTAAACAAGACTAAGATAAAAGATACTTCAACTGGTGAAGAATTAAATCCAGATGAAGATTTTATGAGAAATATAGAAGAGCAAATAGGAGTATCAGAGGCATCTAGCAAAGGATTTAGAGCAGATGTTACATCTTATATGTTCTATTTAGTAAGGAATGGTATGAAGATAGATTATACTTCTTATGAACCGTTAAAAGAAGCTATTGAAAAGAAACTTATGGCATCAGTAAAAGATTTGTCTAGAATAATTACTAAGACAAGAGTAAGGGATAAGGAGCAAAATGAAAAGTATGATGCTATGGTTGAAGAAATGAAGAGGAATGGATATTGTCTACACTGTTGTGACGTCATATTAAAATATGCAGCAAACAATTTGTGGAAGGATTGATAAATATGGCTATCTTTCGAGATAATAGTGAAAATCCAGTAGAACACGATAGAAGTATTGAAGATAGAAGGCGTCATAGACAATTAGTTGAAAAGTCTATAAAAGAAAATCTAGGAGATATCCTTTCAGAAGAAAGCATTGTAGGGGAAACAAAAAACAAAAAGTTTAAGATTCCAATTAGAGGTATAAAGGAATATCAATTTGTATTTGGAAATAACAATAAAGGTGTGGCTACTGGTACAGGAGAAGAAAAAAGAGGAGACAAGATAGGTTCGGCAGAAAGTATTGGTAAGAAAGGTAACAAAGGTGCTGGAAACAGTGAAGGTGATGATGTTTATGAAACTGAAATCACATTAGAAGAATTAATGGATTATATAGTTGAGGACTTAGAGCTTCCAAATTTAGATAGAAAGAAATATTCACAAATACTTTCAGAAAGTGCTAGTAGAAAAAGAGGATATGCAAGGCATGGTATTAACCCAAGACTTGCTAAAAAGAAAACTGTCATAGCTAAAACAGCTAGAAAGCAAGGAAAAAAGAGAGCATTAGCTGAAGCAGGATTAGAGCAGGAGATAGAGAGATTTCCATTTAGAGAAGATGATCTTAGATATTATAGAGTAAAAATGAAACCAAAAAAAGAAAGTAATGCTGTTATGATATTTATTATGGATGTATCAGGGTCTATGGATAGCACTAAAAAATATCTAGCAAGATCATTTTTCTTTGTATTATCAAGGTTTATTAAAAGAAAATATAATAATATAGCTTTTGAATTTGTATCTCATACGACAATTGCAAAACTGGTAAATGAATATGAATTTTTCCATAAAGCTGAATCAGGAGGAACATATATATCTAGTGGACTTAATGCAGCTTTGGATTTGATTAAGGAAAAATATCCACCAGAAATGTGGAATATATATCCGGTGTATGCTAGTGATGGTGATAATTGGTCAGAAGATAATGAAAGAGCAATAACAGCTTTGAAAGAAATCTGTGAAGTGAGCAATATGGTAGGATATGCTGAATTACTACCTTCAACCTATTCAACTACAATGTATTATAGGTTTAGCAAAGAAGTGACCAATAAAAATTTCATTTCTGTTGTGGTAAAAGAAAAGAAAAATTTATGGGATGCATTGAAATTGATGTTAAGTAAAGAGCTTAGGGAGGAGTAGCCATGGAATATACAGTGAAAGAGCTGGAAAAATGGAATAAGATTATAGAACAAAAGGCTACAGAGCTTGGACTTGATTATTATCCTCAAGAATTTGAGATAATAGGATTTAATGAAATGATAGGATATGAAGCTTATGTTGGTATGCCTTCTAGATATCCTCATTGGAGTTATGGAAAGGCTTATGAAAAAAATAAGACTTTATATTCATTTAATTTAACAGGTCTTCCTTATGAAATGGTTATAAATTCAGATCCATGTTTAGGCTATTTAATGAGGGAAAATACTTTGTTATTACAGATATTAACTATGGCTCATGTGTATGGTCATAATGATTTTTTTAAGAACAATAGGTTATTTAGAGAAGGAACTAAAGCACATTATACAATTGAAATGTTTAAGCTTGATGCAGATATAATTAGAGGATATATTAACGATCCTAATATAGGATATGCAAAGGTTGAAAAGATTATTGATGCAGCTCATGCTTTAAGATTCCAAATACCTAGAGTAGTAGGGGTAAAGGCGCTTACTCAAGAGCAGATTAGAAAGTCTTTAATTGATGAGTATAATAGCAAAGTAGATAATAGAGGAGCATTTGATGAAAAAGAAGAAATTAATATTCCTAACTTAAATAAGATTCCTTTAGAGCCATGTGATGATGTTATGGGCTTTATAATTAAATACTCATCTTTGGAAGATTGGGAAAAGAATATATTGAAAATAGTTAAACGAGAAAGTGAATATTTCTTACCACAAATAGAAACTAAGATAATGAATGAAGGTTGGGCAAGCTATTGGCATTATACTATACTAAATGAACTTAAATTAGAATCAGGTTTACACTTTGAATTTATTAAACGTCATAATGATGTCATAGCACCTATATTAGGAGGATTAAATCCTTACTATATAGGGTTTAGAGTATTCCAAGATATAGAAAAACGCTATGGTAGAGAAAAAATGTTTGAAGTTAGATATCTAGAAAGAGATAATTCCTTTTTAAGAAAATATCTTACACAAGAATTATGTGAGGAATTAAATTTATTCCAATATGCAAAAAAGAATTTTGAATTTGTAATAGAAGAGGTATCTGACGAAAATGGATGGAAAAGTATAAGAGATACTATATCAGATACTTGTGGAGTAGGAGGAATACCTTATATTAGGATAATTGATTTTAATAGAAATGATGGAACTCTGACTTTAGAGCATGTGTATGATGGACGAGAGCTAGAGCTTTTATATGCAAAAGAAAGTATAAAATATCTATTTGATTTATGGGGACATAAGATAATTTTAAAAACAAAGACAAAAGAAGGAAGACAAATAGAATTAACTTGCGATAATGATAGGAAGGTGATGGTAAATTAATTAATTAGACTGTATCGATATTTTTGATGCAGTCTATTTTAATGCAGAAAAAAATGTAATTAATAAAATGTATTTGTATCGAAAATAGAAACAATGAATATTTTATTAATGAAGAATTCTTTTTGGAGAATTTTATGAATATATATAGGGAAAGTAATAATATTAATGAAAATAATGTAGATAATTCTACTAATAACAATTCATTAAAGGGAAGCGAAACAGAAAAAAATTTATATAAGACTTTTGCAGGGGAATGTAGAGCAGTTGTAAAATATATGCTTTATGCTGAAAAAGCTAAAGAGGAAGGTTATATGTGGCTAGGTGAGGTGTTTGATGATACTTCATTAAATGAATTAGCTCATGCCAGAGTTGTTTTAAAAACATTTTTAGGGCTTATAGGATCAACACTAGATAATTTAAAGGATGTTTTTGCAGGAGAAACTAATGAATATGAAAATTTATATAAAGAATTTGAAGAAACAGCTCAAAGAGAAGGCTTTATGAAAATAGCGAAATTTTATAAAGAATTACGAGAAGTTGAAGAAAATCATTCTAAGAACTTTAAAGAATTGTCAGATAAGCTTGATGATGGCACTATATTTGAAGGTCCAATGGAAAGTAAATGGTATTGCATGAATTGTGGATATATATATGAAGGCCCTGAAGCACCAGCAGTATGTCCTTTATGTGGCTATCCAAGAGCATACTTTAAACGATATTGTGAAATAACAAATTTATAGGAGAAGTTAAATGATTATTTTTATGCCTAGTAGTTTTTTTGTACCAGTAATTTATTCAAGAGAATTAATTGCAGAGGAAA
>JAKSUK010000076.1 GCA_024409095.1 Clostridium sp. | reverse complement strand
AAATACAGCAGTTTTTAATTCTTCATCTTTAAGACACTTTTCAATATGTCTATATAAAAATTTATATACATCCTCTGTAAGCTCTAAATTGAATTCATTTAAAATTGGATCAGCACTATTACTATCTAAAATATGTATTACCGCTTCTTGAATATTTATATCATTAACGTATTCCACTAAAAGCACCCCTTATTATTAGTTATCAATTCATTATAAGTGAACATTACGCTATTTACAACTTATTACTTTTGATAATTTTATAGATTAATCTTAATTTGACTCAATTGTTTTGAGTTTTTTGCTATAATAAAGGATATAATTACTTTATACAATAAATTATATAAGGAGTATATTATGACTGAAAAATTACTTATTATAGATGGTAGTAGTTTGCTTAGCACTAGTTTTTATGCTACAGCTACTGCTTATTTAATTGCAAAAACTGATGAAGATAAAGAAAAAGCTCTAGAAAGGCTTATGAAAACTTCTGATGGAAGATATACTAATGGTGTATTTCCTTTCATGAGAACTCTTTTATCATTAATAAAGAAAAATAAACCTACTCATTTAGCCGTAGTATGGGACGTTTCAAGACAAACCTTCAGACAGGATATTGCTGGTGGTACATATAAAGGTACAAGAAAGGCAACTCCTCATCCGTTAAAAGAGCAATTTATTAGTACACAAAACCTTCTTCAAGGAATAATTCCTCAATTTTTAAGCGGAAAAGATGACGAAGAAGTATATGAAGCTGATGACTTTGCTGGATCACTATCTAAAAGATTTCAAGATGATATTCCTGTATTCCTACATACCAAAGATGAGGATTATTTGCAACTTGTGGACACAAATACTAGAGTATGGCTTGGCAGTAGCAAGGCTGATAATATGTTTAAGGATTTAAGATTAAATAGAAATGAATTTAATGTACCTGATGGTTTCTTTGAATTTACACTTTCAACTCTAAAAGATATAAAAGGCTTAGAGCCATATCAAATAGTTGAATATAAAGCTCTTTGTGGAGATAGTTCAGATAATATTCCTGGTGTAAAAGGTGTTGGTGAAAAAGCTGTTATTCCACTATTACAAGAATACGGAACTATTGAAGCTATATATGAAACAATTGAAAACTTAAATAATAAGGAAGAAAAAGAGCTTAAAAAGTTCTTTAAGGAAAGCTTAGGCATTGGACGTTCTCCAATTTCTTATATGTTAGCTGATGGTGTAATTGCATTAGGAAATGGTGATAAAATTAATTACAATGCTATTTTTGATGAGGTTACTGAAGAAGATAAATCTTTACAGCCTCTATTTGAAGAAAAGCTTGGTCGTTTAAGATTCCCAATAAGACTTTCAAATAATGAAGACATTGAAAAATTAAAAAATGAAGAAGTTTTTGGTGTTCAATTATGTGCTAAGGAATCAGCTTTTATGAGCAAAGAACTTGCTACTATAAAAACTGATATTGAATCAATATCAAATGTTAATCTTGATGATATTAAACTTAATATCAATTATGATGAACTTAAAAATAGATTATTAGATTTTGAAATTAAAACACTTATATAATAGGAGAACTTTATGAAAGAATTAGAAACAAGAATTGTTGATATAGACGTTGAAGATATAAGAGCAAAATTATTATCTTTAGGTGCAGTAAAGGTAAAATCAGAAGATCAAATAAATGAAATATATGATTTTGCTGATGGAAGATTACTTGAAGCTAAAGGATATGCAAGAATAAGAACTGTAACTGATAGGCTTACTAATAAGGAAACCATCTTTATGACAACAAAGAAAATGTTAAGCCAAGATACTTTTAAGGTTATGGAAGAAAATGAGACAATAGTTATGGATGCTGAAATGTCTAGAAAGATTTTCTTTTCACTAGGTCTTGAGCTTAAAGAATCTATAAAAAAATATAGAGAAAGCTACAAATTAGAAAATGCTCTTGTAGAAATAGATATTAATGATAAGAGTTTTTGTCCTTTCCCTTATATTGAAATAGAAACTGATTCTGTTGAAAACTTAGAAAAAGTTGTTACATCTCTTGGATATACTCTTTCTGATACTACTTCAAAAACAATTTATGATATATTATCAGAAAGAGGAATTACTAATTCAACACCTGGTAGATAAAACTATTTAACTTCTGCTTGTTAAGCATACAAGCAGAAGTTAAAAATACTATAATTTTTTTCTTCTTTTAGATGATTTAATAAATAATTGTTCTAACCCTTCTTTATTTTCATCTTCTATACATTTAAGTCTCTTGTTAAATTCTAACTCAAAAGCTTTCATAGATTTTAATAAATTACTCTTATTACCTAGAAACAGTTGACTCCATAATTTTTCATTTATATTAGCAATTCTAGTTAAATCTCTATAGCTATCACCAATGAAGCTTCCTGTATCCCTTCCATCTTCATCACTATTAATAAGTGCAACTGCTAATACATGAGGGAGCTGACTTGTAAAACCTATTATTTCATCATGGTATTTAGGTGTTACTATCTTAATATTAGTAAATCCTAAATCATATATAATCTTTTCTATTACTTCAATATTGGCTTTTTTATTTTTTTCAGTTATAGTAATTAAATAATTAGCTCCTTTAAAAACCTCATCACTTGCATATTCTATGCCTTTTTTCTCTCTTCCAGCCATTGGATGCCCAAAAATAAAGTCAATATTTTCTGGCAATATACTTAATACCTCATCAATAAATAACTCCTTAATGCCTGTAACATCATTTATTATAGCTCCATCTTTAAAATTATCCCTATTATCTTCTATAAAGCTCTTAATTAAATCAGGATATAAGCTTAATATTATAATATCAGCTTGCCTAATTACTTCTTTTCCCCTAGTATATCCTTCTTTAATTATGCCTATTTCTTTAGCTTTTCTTAATGTTTTAATATCAGTATCTATACCATATACATCTTTATAATTAGCATTTTTTAATGCCATAGCATAGCTACCACCAATAACCCCTAGCCCCACTATTACTATTTTCATAAATTCACTCCAAACTTTTTACCCTCCATTTTTACTAAAATCTTAACCTTATCCATAAGTTCATCAAATGCTGCTGGCTTAATTGATTGTTGTCCATCACTTAATGCACATTGTGGTTTATTATGAACTTCTATCATAAGTCCATCAGCGCCAACAGCTATAGCAGCTTTTGCAAGTGGTTCTACCAGATACCAATATCCAGCAGCATGACTTGGATCTACTATTATAGGCAAGTGTGATAATCTCTTTATAACAGGAATTGCACTTAAATCTAATGTATTTCTTGTGTAATTTTCGTAAGTCCTTATTCCTCTTTCACAAAGAATTACATTTTCATTTCCTTTAGACATTATATATTCAGCTGACATTAGCCATTCTTCTATAGTTGCTGCAATTCCTCTCTTAAGAAGTATTGGCTTATTAATCTTTCCTAATTGCTTTAACAAATCAAAGTTTTGCATATTTCTAGCACCAACTTGAATTACATCAACTCTATCAACAAATTCATCAATATAATCTGTAGACATTATTTCTGTTACTATATTTAACCCAGTTTCTTTCTTAGCACTTTCTAAAAGCCTCAATCCTTCAAGCTCAAGCCCTTGAAAACTATAAGGTGATGTCCTTGGCTTAAAGGCTCCTCCTCTAAGCAAATTAGCTCCTGATTTTTTAACTGCTCTAGCTACTTCTAAAATTTGTTCTTCACTTTCTACAGAACAAGGACCTGCTATTATTCCAATATTTCCTCCACCAATCAAAGTACCATTTACATTGATTATACTGTCATCAGGTTTAAATAATCTATTAGCTTTTTTAAATGGGT
The DNA here is from genome assembly GCA_024409095.1 of Clostridium sp. GTDB lineage: Bacteria > Bacillota > Clostridia > Clostridiales > Clostridiaceae > Clostridium. Next base: position 3,374 of record JAKSUK010000076.1, on the reverse strand, counting down.
CTTGTACTTTTAATACCTTTTGCACACTTTCAAAACTTAAAATTTTATCTGAATCTATTTTAGAACAATCTCCTATTAATCCTAAAATACAATATGTACTTCCTTTTGATACATTAACTTTTACTCCGTACTTTTCTAAATTACTTTTTACAAAGTTAATTATATTTTCTCCTGCTGTTGGCTTCATTATTACAATCATATAATTGAGTAACACACTCCTTTCTTTGTGAATTTTATGTTAAATTACTTTTCCTACAGTACTCTTCAACATAATTTTTAAACATCTTCATTGTTGGACTCTGATATTTATTTTTCAAAGTAGCCATATAAATGTACCTTTTATGATTAGGGTTATATATTGGTAATATCTTTACATTAAAATACTTTAATGCTGTAATTTTAGGAACTATTGATATACCATATTTCACTTCCACCAATCCAGCAATTGCATTATTTTCTTCAACTTCACAAATAATATTAGGTTTAACATTTACTGCTTCAAACAATCCATCAATTATTTGTCTTATTCCACTTTTATTACTAAAAGCAATAAAAGGATATTCACTTATTTCTGCTAAATCAACTGAACTCTTCTTTGCCAAATTATGCTCTTTATCTACTATTACTACTAATTCCTCTTCCATTATAGGCACAAACTCTATTTCCTCTTCACTATGAACTATTGATGAAAATACTATATCATATTTCTCATTTTTTAAATCATTTAATAAACATGCTGTTGTTCCCTGCCCAAATGTAAATTTTACTTTTTCATTACCTTGTTCATTTATAAATCCATTAACAAGCTTAGGTACAAATTCAGGGCCTAATGTGAATATATAGCCTAAGTCTACGCTACCAGTTCCTATTCCTATTAACTCTTTAACCCTCTTTTCACCTTCTTCTAATTCTCTCAAAGCTCTTTCTACATATTCATAGTATATTTTTCCATATTTAGTTAGTTTAACATTCCTACCATCCTTTTCAAAAAGATATGTACCAAGTTCTTTTTCTAGTGCTGACATTGCATGACTTAAACTTGGCTGAGTTATTGAAAGTTCTTCTGCTGCTTTTGTATAGTGCTCCAATTTAGCAAGTACTCTAAAATATCTTAAGTAATTTAAATTCATCTTTTTTCCACCTATATAAATTATTACTTATATTATATAGCTTAGTTAGAAAAATATGAAATATAAAATAAAAATAAACTAATGTAAAGATAATATCTTTACATTAGTTTATTACTATATCTTATAATCTTCCTATTCTTTTTAGTGTATCTGTTATATTTCTACCTTCATCAACACCTTCAATTATTCTTCTAGCTCTTACACTATCACCTATATTAACAACTTCTACTCCATTAGAAGCAAATTTTTCTTGTAATTCATTAATTAATGGTGAATAAGCTCTCATTCCTAAGCATACAAATCCAAAATCAAATTCTAACTCTTCATCTACACCATCTTTATTGATAATGAAACTATTTTTCTTAACTTCTAATAATGAAGTATCAACTCTTACGTCAACTTCTTTCTTCTTTAACATAGATAAGAAATCTATCTTACTTATAAAGTCTAATCCATTTCCTACTGCTGGCATTCTTTCAACAATTGTTACATGAGCACCTTTATGAGCAAAGTATTCAACAACATCTAGCCCAACTGCTCCTCCACCGATTACTCCAATTTTCTTACCTTCTAATTCCATTGATTCAAACTCTTTAATATTTTTAATGAATCCAAATATAGACATTACATTTTCATTTTCCTTATCAACTACATCATGTAATCCAGTAATTGGTGGTAAAAGTGGATTTGAACCTGTAGCATTTACTACTACATCAGGTTTTAAATTTTCTATTGCTTCAATTGTAGCCGTAGTATTAGTGAATATATATAAATTCTTTAATTTCTTTGCTCTATTTATTAAATAGTCTGGGAAATCATTTATTCTATCTTTAGCTGGAAGTTTTGCTATTTCTCTAGCTAATCCACCTAAGTATGGCTTAGCTTCAAATAAGAATGTAGTACATCCTACTTCTGCAGCAGTACAAGCAGCTTCAAGTCCAGCTGTTCCTCCACCTATAACTACAACATTAGTGTTTTGATTTACTTTTAAGTTTTTATGAGTATCTCCAAATATTACACTTGGATTAACTGTACATCTTATAGGTCTATTTAATCCAATTCTATGTCCTGAACAAGCAATGTTACAAGATATACATTTTCTTAACTCATCTTCTTTTCCTGCTTTAACCTTATTAACCCATTGTGGTTCTGCTATAAGTCCACGTCCTATTGCAACCATATCAGCATGTCCTTCTGCAATTATTCTTTCAGCAACCTTAGGGTTTCTTATATTTCCTGATGTTATTACTACCTTTTCTGGATATTTTTCTTTTACAGCCTTAGCCATATATGAACGCCATCCATCTTCTAAATAGTTAGCATCTATTTGATATTGAAGTGAATCATTTAAAGCTGCTGATACATTTAACATATCAACATATTCTTGTAAATATTCTAAAGCTTCTAGAGAATCTTCTAAAGTATTTCCACCCTCTACTAACTCTTCAGCACTAAATCTAAAGCATATTGGGAACATTGGTCCTACTGCTTCTCTTACAGCTTTTAAAACTAATCTAGCAAATCTAGTTCTATTTTCAACATTTCCACCAAATTCATCAGTTCTCTTATTATATACAGGTGATAAGAACTGACATAATAAATAAGAATGTCCTCCATGAATTTCAACTGCATCAAATCCAGCTATTTGCGCTCTCTTAGCTGCTTCTGCATATTTATGTATTATTCCATGAATTTCTTCTATTTCTAAAGGTCTTGGTACTACTCCTCCAGTTTTTGATGGTATATTAGATGATGATACTGGAGTATTTCCTTCTATTCTTCCTGGAACTGCTGAAGCTCCTGAATGATTGATTTGAATAGCTACAGAAGCACCCTGTCTATGCAATCTTTCTGTTAATTTAAATAGGTTTGGAATATATCTATCATGGTCTAATCTTATTTGAGTTGTTCCATTTGATCCTAGTGGAAAATCTACACAAGCATTTTCAACTATTATAAGACCAGTTCCACCTTCTGCTCTCTTTTCATAATATGTTATATGCTCATCAGTGAAATCACCCATTGCTCCACCATAGTTTGAACCCATTGGAGGCATTGCAACTCTATTTCTTATTGTCATATTTTTAATTGTTATAGGACTAAAAAGATTCTTATAATTATTCATTTGTCATCTCCTGATTTAAAATTAATCTATCATTATATTTTTATAAACTAAAATTGTTATTTTTATCACGTTAATTATTTAACATTATCTTTATTATATTGTAATATTCCAACTATTCC
>JAKSUK010000075.1 GCA_024409095.1 Clostridium sp. | reverse complement strand
TAGTATAAAAAAAAGACTAAAGTATTAAATATAAATAGTAGGCCATATAATACAGGATTTGTTTTTTTTGATTTAATAAGCAGATTGATAAATGATAATAAAAAAGTATTATATATCTTTAGTGTGGATGCTGATGAAATAAAATCCAAAACTTATAATGAATTATATATGAAAAGTATTAAAAAGATTATGCCAGGAGATATACAAAAGTGTATAAAATTTATTTCTATAGATGATATAGATAATATAGATGATGATTATAGCCTTATTATATTTGATGATATAACCATGTTTTCTAAAGCAACTGTAAAAGATATAAGAGATGCTGTTGAAAAGGTATATTGGAAGGTTAATAAGATAATTATATATAGTTGTGAAAGAGTATTTCCTATTGGTGAAAAAATGGATTTAGTTTATTTATTAAATCCTATACCAATGATTGAACCACGTTTTTTGAATACAAGAATAAAATTAGATGAAGATATTCCACTAGCAGTATATGAGTATATAAAATGGTTTATATATAATAATAAAAGTGTAATCATAATGGTTCCGCATGAAGATAAATTAGATAAGGTATATTATACTTATAAGAATAACTTAAAAGATAATAATACTAAAGTTGTTAAGTATAAAAATGGTGATGATTTTAAAAGTATACAACATATTATTAATAATGAATCTGTTTTTATAGTAACAAACAATATTGGAGATTATATAAATAATATTGAAGATGTAAATATATTAATATTATTTGGTGATGATATAAACTATACTTATAAACGAATAGTTTATTTATGTGGATGTATAGATGTTAAAAGCGAAATATTGCCAGAAGTCATTTTAGTTTCAAGAGATATTTCTATAGAAATGGATAAGTCTAGGGAAATTATAAGAGGATTTAATAAGAAGCTGTGGGAAAAGAAATTATTAAGATAATAAATATTGTTATAGAATCTATTCTAGATATTATTTATCCCTATGAAAATAAATGTATCATTTGTGGAGTAGAAGGATTTATAGGAATATGTAGTAAGTGTAAAAGTGATATAAAAAGAGTTAATAAACAAAATGAAATACTGGCTTATGGATATTATGGAGGAATACTTAAGAAACTTATTTTAAATTTAAAATATCATAAAAGTTTTATAGCAGGTAAAGTCTTATCTGATTTACTGTGTGAGCTAATTATAGAGAAAGATTTAAAAGTAGATTGTATATGCTATGTACCTATAAGTAAAGCTTCATTAAAAAAGAGAGGTTTTAATCAATGTAGAATATTAGCAAAAAATATGAGCCGTACTTTGAATATACCTGTTATTGATTGTTTAACAAAGGTAAAAGAAACAAAAGAACAAAAGCTTTTAGGTAAAGAAGAACGAATGAAAAATATATTAAATGCCTTTGAAATAAAAAATAAGCAAGATATTTTTAAAAAGAATATTTTATTAATAGATGATGTTTATACTACTGGTGCTACTATAAATGAATGTAAGAAAAATATCGAAAAATGCAATATAAGTAAAATTTATCTATTGACAATTGCTAAAAGCAATATATAATAGTAGTGTAAAGCTAGGTCTGTGGATGAAAGTCGATGCCAGTCGCAGGCGAAACGATCCACGTAAGTTAGACAAAGAGCTAATGAGCATGGTGCGGTATAGATGTTAGTCCTACCAACAGAGATGTTGAGAGTGTTAGTAGTGAGAGGTTAAGTCTGGGTAGCGAAAGCTCCAGTAGGCGAGTGTGGGGGCAAAAGCCAGGTCAGCTAGCTTTATAAAAAAACACTAATTTTAATTAGTGTTTTTTTAGACTGTTGATAATTTATCAGCAGTCTTTATTTTTTTTATAATAAATATAAAAATATGTTGAAAAAAGAGTTTTAATTTTCTGAAAATTTAATATTGAATTATTGTAAGCTAAAGTCAATAGTGGTAAAATATAATCATGGAAAGGTTATTAATATCTTATTAAGATATTAATATTTTGAGTAAAAACGAGAGGGGTTGACTTTATGAAAGTAACAGTAATAGGTAAAAATATTAATTTAACACCAGCATTAAAAGAAATGGTTGAAAAGAAGATATCTAAATTAGATAGATATTTTGGTCCAGAGATTGAAGCAAGGGCGACACTTACAGTACAAAAAAATAACCAGATTTTTGAGGTTACTATACCTTTTAATGGAGTTATCCTAAGATGTGAAGAGGCTACTGAGGATATGTATAAATCAATAGATTTAGTAGAAGCAAAATTAGAAAGACAAATAAGAAAGCAAAGGACTAAATTACAAAGAAGAAGTAATGATTCTTTAAGATTTAATACTTTTGAACATTTAACAATAGAAGATGATGAAGAAAAAGATGGTGAAATAGTTAAAGTAAAGAGATTTAACATAAAACCAATGAGTCCAGAAGAAGCAATGTTACAAATGGAGTTAATTGAACATAATTTTTTTGTATATAAAGATGCTGATTCAAATAATGTAAATGTAATATATAAAAGAAAAGATGGAAATTATGGACTTTTAGAACCAGATTATAAATAATATGATAAAAACCACCTATTTTAGTGAATAGGTGGTTTTTGTACTTAGAGAAGCTATATTATAGTTGAATTATAAATAGGCTAAATGGTATAATTTATAGAAGCAATAATAAAGAGAAAAATCATTTTAGGTAAATGATGAAAGGAAATACTTATGGGATTGATAGAAAAACTATTTGGAACTTATAGCGAGAGAGAAGTTAAAAGACTTGAGCCTATAGTAAATAAAATAAATGCACTAGATGAATCAATGCAGAAATTAAGTGACAATGAATTAAGAAATAAAACTGTAGAGTTTAAAGATAGAATATCAAAAGGTGAAACTTTAGATGATATATTACCAGAAGCATTTGCTGTATGTAGAGAAGCTTTATGGAGAGTTTATGGAAAAAAACATTTTAGAGTACAACTTATTGGAGGAATTGTAGTCCATCAAGGGAGAATAGCTGAAATGAAAACTGGAGAGGGTAAAACATTTGTTGGGTCTCTTCCAGCGTATTTAAATGCTTTATCAGGTAAAGGTGTTCATGTAATAACAGTAAATGATTATTTAGCAAAAACTCAATCAGAAGAAGTTGGAGAATTATATAGCTTTTTAGGATTAACAACAGGATGTGTAACTCATGGACTTACACCATCTCAAAGAAGAGAAGCATATAACTGTGATATAACATATGGAACAAATAATGAATTTGGATTTGACTACTTAAGAGACAATATGGTTATATACAAGGAAGAAAAAGTTCAAAGAGAACTTAACTTTGCAGTAGTTGATGAAGTTGATTCAATTTTAATAGATGAATCAAGAACTCCACTTATAATATCAGGAATGGGAGATAAATCTACTAAGTTCTATAACGTTGCAGATAACTTTGTTAAAGGCTTAATAGCAGAGCAAGATTTTAATATTGATGAAAAGGCAAGTGCTGTTTTATTAAGTGAAAGTGGTATGGATAAAGCAGAAAAATACTTTGGTATTAAAAATTATGCAGAAGCAGAGCATTTAGAGCTTCAGCATTATGTTACTCAAGCGTTAAAAGCAAATTACATAATGAAACCGGATAAAGATTATATGGTTAAAGATAATCAAGTAGTTATTATAGATGAATTTACAGGAAGACCTATGGAAGGTAGAAGATATTCAGATGGTCTTCACCAAGCAATTGAAGCTAAAGAAGGTGTTAAGGTTCAAAGAGAATCAAAAACTCTTGCAACAATTACTTTCCAAAATTATTTCAGAATGTATAATAAGCTATCAGGTATGACAGGAACAGCTTTAACTGAAGAAAATGAATTTAGAGAAATATACGGATTAGATGTTATAGTAATTCCAACAAATAAACCTGTAGCAAGATTAGATAGACATGATATGATTTACAAAAATTCAAGAGGAAAATATAATGCTGTAGTTGAGGAAATAATAGAAGCACATAGCAAAAATCAACCAGTTTTAGTTGGTACAGCTAGTGTTGAAAAATCTGAATATATTTCATCATTATTAAAAAAGAAAGGCATTAGACATCAAGTACTTAATGCTAAATATCATGAGCAAGAAGCTGAAATTATTTCACATGCTGGTGAATTAGGAATGGTTACTATAGCAACTAATATGGCTGGTAGAGGTACTGATATCAAGCTTGGAGAAGGTGTACTAGAAGTTGGTGGATTAAAAGTAATTGGTACTGAAAGACATGAATCAAGAAGAATTGATAATCAGTTAAGAGGTAGAGCAGGACGTCAAGGAGATGTTGGAGAATCAGTATTTTATATTTCATTAGAAGATGATTTAATGAGAATATTTGGTTCAGAAAAAATTCAAGGCGTTATAGATAAATTAGGTTTAAGAGAAGACGAAGCTATACAAAGTAAAATGGTTACTAAGGCTATAGAAAATGCTCAAAAGAAGGTTGAAGGAAGTAACTTTGATATAAGAAAGAATTTATTAGGTTATGATGATGTAATGAATTTACAAAGAGAAGTTATTTACAAGCAAAGAGCTGAAGTTCTTGATGGAAAGAACTTAAAAGAGCAAATTGAAGGAATGATAGAAGAAGTAATAACAACAGCAGTTGATAGTCACTTAAATGGTGAGTATATAGATATTGAGAAAGATTTAAAAGAACTGTTAAAATATCTTGAAGATATATGTTTCCCACACCAAACATTTACTGTTGAAGAATTAGCTGATTTATCTAATGAAGAAATTACAAAAGTATTATTAGATAAAGCAAGAAGTATTTATAGTGAAAGAGAAAAAGAGTTTGGTGAAGAGCAATTAAGAGAAATTGAAAGAGTAATTCTTTTAAGAGTTGTTGACCAAAAGTGGATGTCACATATAGATAATATGGATCATTTAAAACAAGGAATGGGACTAAGAGCATATAAGCAACAAGACCCAATTCAAGCATACCAAATGGAAGGTAGCGTAATGTTTGATGAAATGATAGAAGGAATTAAGACAGAAACTGTTAAATTATTATATCATGTAAGAGCAGAAAGACCAGTTGAAAGAGAGCAGGTTGCAAAAGAAACTGGTGCAAGTCATGGAAATGATAAGTAAGTTAGAAATTTAAAACTATTGGTGGAAGATGTATTATTTTAATTAGGCATTTTCCACCTTGTTTATTTAATTTAAGGAATATAGTGTAGGGAAGTGATATTATGTTAATAAAGTTAGAACAAGAAGTTTCTAAACTATCAGGCTTAAAAGATATATTAAAAGAAATGGGGGCTTCACTTTGACAAAGGTGGCTTAGAGAAAAAATTTCAGGAATTAGAGCTTCAAATGCAGGAAAATGGATTTTGGGATGATATTAAAAGAGCAGAAGAGGTTACTAAGGAATGTAAAATAATAAAGGATAAAATAGAGAGATATGATAGCTTAACAACTAGGATTGATGATATTGAAGTATTAGCTGAATTAGCAGAGGATGATGAAGATACTATAAGTGAAGTTATACAAGAAATAAGATTAATTGAAAAAGAAATTGAAGCTTATAGAGTAGAGCTTCTTTTATCGGGTGAATATGATAGAAATAATACAATCTTAAACTTACATGCAGGTGTTGGTGGATCAGATGCTAATGATTGGACAGAAATGCTCCTTAGAATGTATACAAGATGGTGTGATAAAAAAGGATATAAAGTTGAAACTTTAGACCTTTTAGAGGGTGATGAAGCAGGTATTAAAAGTGTAACCTTAAAAGTAAAGGGTGAATTTGCTTATGGTTATTTAAAAGCTGAAAAAGGGATTCATAGATTAGTAAGAATTTCGCCATTTAATGCAAATGGAAAAAGACAGACTTCTTTTGCTTCAGTAGAAGTTCTTCCAGAGCTTACAAAGGACCAAGATATAGATATAAGAACTGAAGATTTAAAGATAGATACTTATAGAGCTAGTGGGGCTGGTGGACAGCACGTTAATAAAACTGAATCTGCAATTAGAATAACTCACTTACCAACAGGAATTGTAGTTCAATGTCAAAATGAAAGAAGTCAGTTTGCTAATAAGGATACAGCTATGGCAATGCTTAAATCAAAGCTTATTGAATTAAAGGAAAGAGCTCATAAGGAAAAAATCGAAGATTTAACAGGTGAACTTAAAGATATGGGATGGGGAAGTCAGATAAGATCATATGTATTCCATCCATATAATATGGTGAAGGACCATAGAACAAATGAAGAGACATCTAATTTAAATGCTGTAATGAATGGAGAAATAGACCAATTCATAATAAGCTACCTAAAACAAAAAGCTAATGAATAGTTATAAATTTAAATAATGAATTAACTAAGAATTTCTTAATTAATTCATCATTAAAAAAGTTAACTAGATTTTTTAAATGGTTTTATATTTATTAAACCAATTATAATAAGCCCTAGAAGAATAATTAAAAATAAGTTAATAGATTTTTTACTATATATGAAGGTTGTTACAGGATTGTAGCAATCTTTTTTTATTTCTTTATTAACTATTTTATAAACTGTATTTATAGATTCAGCATCAATATAATCTACAGTATCAGTTGGAGTATGAATATTTGATGTATCATTATGACATATTGTTAATGCATCAATTCCTAAGTCATTAAAGCTTGCATGGTCACTAGAATTTTCATATTTTACTATATAATCTACAGAATTTTTTGAACATATATTAGAAAGAGAAGTTAATATATTAGATGAATTACCTTTAAAGCTTGTTCCTTGAATAAAGGTAATAGGACAATTTTTTGCACCTATCATATCAAAATTAATAACTTTTGAATTTTTAATATCAAAATAATTATTTTCTACAAAAAAACTAGAACCCTTAAGCCCAAGTTCCTCAGCATTTAGAGCAACAAAAATTATGGACCGTTTAGGTTTGCTAAATGTAGATAAAGTATTTGCAAGTTCTAATAAAAATGAAGTACCAGAAGCATTGTCTAAAGCACCGTAATAAATGTTATTTTGTGAATCACTACCTAAATGATCAAAGTGAGCAGTAAGTATTAATGGAGGAAGTGATGAATTAGAACCTTCAATAAATCCTTGTATATTAACTAATTTATCATCTTTGTTTTTAAAAGGAATATAAGTAGTTAAGGTTTTTCCGTTTCTTAAAGCATCAATTATTTTATTATAACCATTAGAAGATATAGCAATTACTAAATCAAAGCGTAATTCAGACATAAAGGAACT
>JAKSUK010000074.1 GCA_024409095.1 Clostridium sp. | reverse complement strand
GTTGAATAAGGAATTAAACATACTTTATAAAGTTTTATAAGGTTTTGGCAACGGTGGAACTTGTGGGAGCAGCCGGACTTATAGAAATAAAAAGAAGATTAAAGTCTGTTGAAAGTACTAGAAAAATTACGAAAGCTATGGGACTTGTTGCCACTTCTAAACTAAGAAAAGTAAGAAATAGTCTTTCAAACAATGAAAAATACAATGAGCTATGCAAAGATATAGTTGACGTTGTAATTTCAAACCTTCCAGAAGGATATGAATCAATATATTGTACAGAAAGAAAAGGCGATAAATTATATATTGTATTAACTTCAGATACAGGGCTATGTGGAGGATATAATAATAATGTTATATCATATCTTAAGGAAGTTTTAGATAAAGAAAGTGGAACTGAAAAAATAGTGTTAGTTGGAAATAAGGGTTTATCATATATTAGTAAATACGGATTAAGAACATTTAATCAATATGTATCTATTCCGGATATTCCAACTATAGCAGAGATAAATAAAATATATAATGAAGCTATATATCTATATAAACAAGGTGATATATCTGATGTTAATATAGTATATACAAGATTTATATCGCCAATGAAACAAGAACCTACATTAATTAAAATGTTACCTTTGGAAGTTAATAGTAAGGAAAATGAAGATTACTTAATAGAACCAGATTTTGAAGAGGTTTTAAATAATTCAATTGATACTTATTTAAAGAGTGAATTACAAAATTGTATGCTTCATGCTAAAGCTAGTGAACAAAGTGCTAGAATGACAGCTATGGATGGAGCTACAGAAAATGCTAGTGATATAATTAAAAATTTAAATATAAAGTTTAACAGAATAAGACAATCAGTTATTACACAAGAAATTAGTGAGATAGTTGGTGGAGCAGAAGCTCAAAAGTAAAAGGGAGGTAGAAAAATGGCTGAAGAAAAAGTAGGAAAAGTTGTTCAGGTAATAGGGCCTGTAGTAGATATAAAATTTGATTCAGATTCATTGCCTAATATATATAATGAAATAAAGATAGATATGGGTGATAATGTTTTAGTTGTTGAAGTTGAACAGCATATGGGAGACGATATAGTTAGAACTATAGCCATGGAATCTACAGATGGATTAAAGAGAGGGGTTAAAGCTGTTGATACAGGAAAACCTATTTCAGTACCTGTAGGAAAAAATGTATTAGGAAGATTATTTAATGTATTAGGAAATCCAATTGATAATTGTGGCCCAGTAGAAGGTGAAGAGTATTATCCAATACATAGACCAGCTCCAAGCTTTAAGGAGCAATCTTTAGAACCGGAAATGTTTGAAACAGGTATTAAAGTTATAGACTTAATTGCACCATATCAAAAAGGTGGAAAAATAGGGTTGTTTGGTGGAGCTGGTGTTGGTAAGACAGTATTAATCCAAGAACTTATTAATAACATAGCAAAAGAGCATGGAGGTTTATCAGTATTCACAGGTGTTGGAGAAAGGTCTAGAGAAGGTAATGATTTATATCATGAAATGATGGATTCTGGAGTTATAAATAAGACTGCTCTTGTATTTGGGCAAATGAATGAATCTCCAGGTGCTAGAATGAGAGTTTCATTAACAGGACTTACAATGGCAGAGTATTTTAGAGATCAAGGTCAAGACGTGTTACTATTTATAGATAATATATTTAGATTTACACAAGCTGGTTCGGAGGTTTCTGCTCTTCTTGGAAGAATTCCATCTGCTGTTGGTTATCAGCCAACATTAGCAACAGAAATGGGGGCACTTGAAGAAAGAATTACTTCAACTAAAGATGGATCAATAACATCTGTGCAAGCAGTATATGTTCCAGCAGATGATTTAACAGATCCAGCTCCAGCTACAACATTTACTCACTTAGATGCTACAACTGTATTATCAAGGTCTATATCAGAATTAGGTATTTATCCAGCAGTTGATCCACTTGAATCATCTTCAAGAATATTAGATCCAAGAATTGTTGGAAAAGAACATTATGATGTAGCTATACAAGTAAAACATATATTAGAAAGATATAAGGAGCTTCAAGATATAATTGCTATATTAGGTATTGATGAGTTATCAGATGAAGATAAGGCAATAGTTAATAGAGCAAGAAAAATACAAAGATTTTTATCACAACCATTCACAGTTGGTGAACAATTTACAGGGATGCCAGGTAAATATGTGCCTATAAATGAAACTATTAGAGGATTTAAAGAGATATTAGAAGGAAAGCATGATGACTTACCTGAATCAGCATTCTTATTTGCAGGAAGTATAGAAGATGTTATACAAAAAGCTAATAAGATGAAATAGGAGATATAACTATTATGAGTAATACAATTAAATTAAATATAATAGCTTCGGGAAGAAATACTATTACTGAGGAAATTACTTCTTTAGCTACAGAAAATTCATCAGGTCAAATAGAGTTTATGAGAAATCATGCAGCAATTATAAGTAGCACTATACCAACTATTAGTAAAATAAAAGATGCTAATGGTTTAGAAAAGAAAATTTTTACTTCTACAGGTATAGTAAGAGTTAAAGATAATATAATTGATTTTTGTGTTGATTCAATGAATTATGAAGAAGAAATTGATTTAATTCGTGCTCAAGAATCTAAAGAGAGGGCGGAAAAACGACTTAAACAAAAAGATAATATTGATGTCTTGAGAGCTGAAAAATCTTTAGCAAGAGCTATTGCAAGAATAAGATTAGCACAAGGCTAATGAAAGAGACTACCTATTTATTAGGTGGTCTTTTTTGTTAAATTCTTGCTTTTTGTAGAATAGTAACAATTTTAGAGATTTTTTAATATATTATAATATATTAAATTTGTATAAAAATATAATAGATGGACAATAATTTTAGAGGAAAGGTGGGAGATAATATATGAAAAAAGCCCTTGCTATATTTCTTGGAATCTTTTCTCTATTAATTATTAATAAAATATATTATTTAGGAAAGCAAGATTCAGATAGTTTTTCTACAATTGAAAATGGAGTATCTGAAGAAATGGAATTAGTTGAAAATGGAATAAAACTTCAGTATTTTACTAATTTATCACAAAATGAAGAAAAGCAAAGAATAGAAAATTGCATAATAAATAAATATGGAGTAGATGAATTAGATAAGGGAAATAATATTAAAGATAAGATTAAAAATATTAATATAGATATAAGTATATACAGTATAGATAATAGAACAAAAGTAGAAATAGTATTAATAAATAATAGTGCCTCTGAAAAAACAGATACTTTATTAGATGTTGCAAAAGAAATAAGAAATGATGAGTATACTGAAACAAGAATTTTTCAATTTGTTAAATATAGAACAAAAAATGATTCTGAAAGTATTCCTAAAAGTATAATTGAAAATAGTAAACAAGATACCATAAGATCCTTAGAAATTAATAATGGAAAAGTAAGTAACATTGTTATGAATGATGATAGAAGCATTAATGTTGCACAAGTTAATTATAATTCAGGATCATATTTAATTATTGGTACTCCAACAATTTTCATAACATACTAACAATAAATATGGAGGATAATATGGAAAAGATTATAGTTAAAGGTGGGAAGAAACTTCAAGGTGAAGTTAATATAAGCGTTGCTAAAAATTCAGTTTTACCTATAATAGTAGCAACAATACTAAATCCAATTCCAATAGTAATAAAAAATGTACCAATGTTAGAAGATGTAACTGTATTAATAAATTTATTAAGAGAATTAGAATGTGAAGTTAATTTTTCACAAATAACAGGTGATTTAATTATAGATACATCTAATTTGAAGGAAGTGGATGCTAATAGTGAACTTATAAGAAAAATGAGAGCATCCTTTTTAATTATGGGTCCAATGCTTTCAAGATTCGGAAGGTGTAAAATATCAATGCCTGGTGGGTGTAATATTGGAAGTCGTCCAATAGATCTTCATCTAAAGGGATTTAAATGCTTAGGAATAGATTCAGATATTGGATATGGTTATGTAGAATCAAAAACAAAAAGAATAATTGGAAATAGAGTTTATTTAGATTTTCCATCTGTAGGAGCTACGGAAAATATAATGATGAGTGCTGTTTTAGCAGAGGGAACAACAGTAATAGAAAATGCAGCAGAAGAACCAGAAATATGGGATTTAGCACGATTTTTAAATAGTATGGGAGCTAGGATAACTGGTGCTGGATTTGGAAGAATTACTATAGAGGGTGTTGAAAGTTTAAAAAAGCCAGAACCATTTAGTCCTATTTTTGATAGAATTGAAGCAGGTACTTTTATGGTAGCTGCTGCTATAACTAATAGTAAGATTACTATTAATGGAGTTAATGAACAGCATTTGATGCCAAATATAGAAAAGTTAAAAGAGTGTGGAGTACATTGTATTGTAGAAGGAAACAAGATGATTGTTGATGGAACAGGTGAGAAAAAGCCTGTAGATATAAAAACAATGCCATATCCAGGATTTCCAACAGATATGCAGCCACAAATGATGGTGTTATTATCTATGACTCCAGGTGTAAGTGTTATAACTGAAACTGTATTTGAAAATAGGTTTATGCATGTTGGTGAATTAGGAAGAATGGGAGCAAATATTAAAATAGATGGGAAAGTTGCTATAGTTGAAGGTGTAAGTCAGCTTACTGGATGTAATGTCAAAGCGACAGATTTAAGAGCAGGAGCAGCCATGATATTAGCTGGACTTGTTGCTAATGGGCAAACTGAAATTGGAGAAGTATATCATATAGATAGAGGATATACTAATATAGAAGAAAAATTTGTTAAACTTGGTGCTGATATTGAAAGAATTACAATTTAAACAAATGGATTACTTAAACTAGGATTTAATATAAATCCTAGTTTATTATTATTTTTAGCTATTTAAAAAAGTATTATTTTTTATCCTTTATACATATATTTATTTAGAGTAGGAGGAAAAATAATGGTAAATAAAACTATTATGGCAAAACAATTAAAAGAAATATTATTTACTACTTTAGTTATTATAATATTTATGATTGCTATGCCAATTTTTATTATAAAGCCTAACATAAGTTTTAAACATATAGAAGAAGTAACTGATTCAAATGAATCAGTAGAGGTTAGCACAGAACAAAATAGTAATATAGTAATAAAAGGAAGTCCAATAGTTAGGGTATATATAACTGAAGTAGGAGAAATTCAAGAGGTTAATTTAGAGGATTATATATGCGGTGTTGTTTCTAATGAAATGCCAGCTAATTTTGAAAAGGAGGCACTAAAAGCACAAGCAGTTGCTGCTAGGAGCTATTTAGCAAGTAAAAAAATTAATAACTGTACGCTTCATGAAGGCGTTGATGTTTGTGATTCAACTCATTGCCAAGTATACACATCAAAAGAAAAGAGATTAGAAAAATGGGATTCAGATTATGCAAATGAATATTGGGATAAAATAAAGGCAGCAGTAGATGAGACTAGTGGACAAGTTTTAAGTTATGGAGGAGAACTTGTATTATATCCACAATTTTTTTCTACAAGTTCAGGAAGGACTGAAAATTCAGAAGATGTATATTTAGGAAAAATACCATACTTAAGATCTGTTTTAAGTACAGGAGAAGAATCAGCTCCTAAATATACTAGTGATAAAACATTTAGGATAAGTGATTTTGTTTATTTGCTTAACTCAAGTTTTAATAATTTAAATGCAACAGTAGAAAGTATTAAGGATAACTTTAGTATTAAATCAAGTAGTGAAGCGGGAGGAGTAATAAAGCTAAATATTAATAATGTTGAAATAAAAGGAGTAGACTTTAGAAAAGCTTTAGGACTAAATTCAACTAACTTCACTTATGAATTTGATGGTGATAACATAATATTTCATTGTAGAGGATATGGTCATGGGGTAGGTATGAGTCAGTGGGGTGCAAATATTATGGCTAAGAATGGAAGTGGTTATGAGGAAATACTAAAGCATTATTATACTGGTGTTGAAATTACCAATTTAGAATTAACACAATAGAAATAATGTATAAAAAGGATGTTTTGAAATATGTCAAAACATCCTTTTTGTCATTTTAGAGGGAAATTTGTTATACGGAAATATCATCTATATTGAATTAATTCAATGAAAACGGTAAGACTACAAAAAGGAGGTGTTGATATGAAGAGTAACAACAGTGATAAAGTTAAAAACTTTTTTAGAAAGGAGGGTTTTTACTTTGTTTTATTTATTTGCTTATGTGTTATAGCAACTGTTGCTGTATTTACCATAAATAAAAATAGTACAGCAAGTAAGAATAATAGTGCTAAGGAAAGTGTAAGTTTAAATGTTGATGAGAAGAAATCATTAGAACCATCAGAAAGTGCAAATAATGAAAGAATTCAAAATGCAGAAAGAGTTGAAAACTATTCAAATGATATTGTTAATGGTGAAGAAGTAGCAGAAGCGATAATAAATGAAGAAACTCCAGCTGTTTCAGAAGCTGACAATGAAGCTACAGATATAGCTGAATCAGAAGATACTGCAGCAGTAATGTCTGAAAGCGAAAATGGAATTATTTTTTCAGTACCTTTAGAAGCAACTGTAAGCAGATCTTTTGGAGAAATGATTGAAGTAAAAAAGACTGATGAAGAACAAATAATAATGACTAGAAGAGGTGTTGATTTACAAGCACCTGTTGGAAGTGTTGTTAAATGTGCTGCAGAAGGTCAAGTTCAAGAGATTGGAAGTAATAGTGAAAACGGAAATTATATAGTTGTTGCACATGCAAATGGATTAAAAACAAAATATGCTAACTTGGATCCAGAAGTATATGTTTCAGAAGGCGATATGGTAACTGAAGGACAAGAACTTGGAATCATAGGAAATAGTTCTTTAGTATTTACATCTGATATATGTGGTGATGTTTTAAATCTTCAAGTTGAAGATGCTAATGGAAAGTCAGTAGATCCATCAAGTTATTTTAATTTTTAAATATAAATTATGATAAATCTTTACTAGTCATTAATTTGGCTAGTGAAGGTATGGTTGTCTTATTAAAAAGGGAGGTAGTAATTTTGAAAGATTATATAGAAGAAAGAGTATTAGAAGTAGCTAAATATATATTGGATTCAAAAGCTACAATAAGAAAGACCGCAAAAGTATTTGGAGTAAGCAAAAGTACAATTCATAAAGATATGACGGAGAGACTTCCTAAAATTAACCCATCAATAGCTGAACAGACACATTCTGTATTAGAGCTTAATAAATCAGAAAGACATATAAGAGGTGGAAAAGCTACTAAAATGAAGTATAAAGCTATTGAATGATAGTTTTATTATTTAACCTTAATGTGCGAAATTCTCCCATCTTCTAAAGTGGGAGATGGA
>JAKSUK010000073.1 GCA_024409095.1 Clostridium sp. | reverse complement strand
GTCGTTAAGACGTAAAGTTTCAGAGAGTGAAGTTCGTAATGAGTGTGTTCATAGGGACTTTATAAGAGGATACTTTGGTGGAGATGGAACATTGGTATTATCAAAGAATTCTATAAATTTTAAAATATGTGGAACTCGAGAATTATTAGAAAAAATGATTGATATATTTAATGAAAACTCAGATTATAACTTTAAAAAGCGATTATTTAAAAGATGGAATAATGAGAAAAATAATTACTATTTAAGTTATGGAGGAAGAAATAAAACATTGAGTATAATGAATTATTTATATAATAATTCAAAAATATATTTAGATAGGAAATATGATAAATATAATATTTTAAAAAATATGAAATAAGCTAGTTTATAGTCGTGCATGTTAGAAATAGCATGCTTAAAGAGCCTCGAATTGCTGGAAAGTCCTTAGAGCCTTTTAAACCAAAGCAGAAGGATGAAATAAGCTTAAATGTAATGGTGGTTTAACCATAAAAATTAAAAGGATTGGATAACCAGCAGCCAAGTCTTGAAGAGAGAAAGGTCCAACGACTAGTGCAAAGGCACGTAGCATTTATTTTAGTTATATTTGCGAAGCGGGGCATCCCAAACCGTAAAGGGCGGTGGGAGAAGATATAGTCTATACCCACTGAAAAATCAGTGTTAAAGTATCTTGAAAAAGAGGGTAGTAATAGATAGATTCGGATTTTTGTTACGAAAGAAGGCAAGAAGTAATTGATTATGTTGTTGATAAATATGGGGTTAACAATGTATCACAAATAATTACTTTTGGTACTATGGCAGCAAGGCTTTGTATAAGAGATGTAGGAAGAGCTATGAATTATTCTTATGCAGAAGTTGATAGAGTTGCCAAGATGATTCCTACAATGCTAGGGATAACCATAGAAAAGGCTTTAGATATGAATCCAGAGCTTAAGGCAGCATATGATACTGATGATAGGGTGAAAACCCTTATTGATGTAAGTAGGACGTTAGAAGGCTTACCGAGACATTCATCTACCCATGCGGCAGGTGTTGTTATTGCTTCAAAGCCATTGGTGGAATATGTACCACTACAAAAAAATGAAGATAATATAGTAGCTCAATTTGATATGACTACATTGGAAGAATTAGGGCTACTTAAGATGGATTTCCTTGGTCTTAGAACATTAACAGTTATGAGTGATGCTGTTAAAATGATTAAAGCAAACCGAGGAATAGAAATAGATTTAGATAAGATAAACTTTGAAGATAAAGAAGTTTATAAGATGATTGGTGAAGGAAAAACAGCAGGTGTATTCCAACTTGAATCACCAGGAATGACTTCTTTTATGAAGGAACTTAAGCCAGACTGCTTAGAAGATATCATAGCTGGTATCTCTCTATATAGACCAGGTCCAATGGCAGAGATTCCAAGATATATTAAAGGTAAAAGAAATAAAGATAGCGTTCATTATGAGACACCAGAGCTTGAAAATATACTGGATGTCACATATGGAGTAATGGTATATCAAGGTGCGAAACGTTCTACAAATACAAAAACTATAGAAATATAGTATAAAATTGTAGGGATAAATATTTATCTAACTTATCATTTGAAAAAAGGGTGAAATCCTCTTTAAGAACTTATTAAGGAAGTTCTTCCCTAATACTACGACATGCGTAATTAGTTCAACATAATTATGTATGAAGCTCGTTAAAGTCGGTGAAAATCAGACCTGAAAAGTGGTTAGAGAAGTAATCGGGGGTCTATAAAATTAATATGGCTACGAAAGAAATTCTTGTTTAAAGAATCGTTAACCATTAAAGTACAAATAAAAAGTACTTATATTCAAGTGTAATTTAAATATTCTTGGTTATTTAAATTATAATTATTAAAAATAATTGCTTTTAGCCAACCTTAAGATAGCAAAAAAGCACTTGACGGTTCATAGAGAAAGCCTAAGTTAATATGTAAAGATAAAATGATAGGAACGTTTGAACTTATTCAGTAGATGATAAAACAGTTGAAGGTTGATGCTACTCATGAATAGGAAATGATTCATTAAGAATAAGGGCAGCAGCCTGTAGTAGTGTTGAAGTAAAGTAATATTTATGGAGCGAAGGGGCATAGTTAATTAAACAAATGTATGTTCTCTAATTATTATATAATTAGAGGTGATTAAAATAAAATACATTTGTGATTATTAATGGAACGCCGTATGCGGTGAAAGTCGCATGTACGGTGTGAAGTGGGGGAAAACAAAACCTGACCGTTAAGACGAAGGTAGAGTTACCTATCACTATAACAAGTTATGCAAATAGTTAGAGATTTAGGGGGGTATTCCCTTGGAAGAAGTGATATGGTTAGAAGAGCCATGTCAAAAAAGAAACATAGCGTAATGGAACAAGAACGTAAAAACTTTATTTATGGAATTGTAGATGAAGAAGGAAATGTTGAAGTTCCAGGTTGTTTAAGAAATGGGATAAGTGAAAAAGCAGCAAACGATATCTTTGATTCAATGATGGACTTTGCGTCTTATGCATTCTCAAAACATTCAATAAATGGATGGAGATAAAGAGTGCCTTTACAGCAGGAGTTGTAAAGCAAATAGGGTGAATTGCGGGGAAGACCTTAGAGCCTTAAGTACTAACTTAGCCTAGTAATAGAGTTAAGGGCTTAGAGTAATTATCTAAGATATAGTAAAAAGTTTAAGGATTGGTTAATCCGCAGCCAAGTTTCCTAGAAATAGGTTAAAGGTTCAGAGACTAGATAAAGTAACCTAAGTAAATTTTATATGGTAAAATATCCACGAGTGCCCTATATCCTAATTTAGGATAATGATATAGTCCGATCTTTATAGAAATATAAAGTTTAAAGTATAAAAGCTTTAAAATTAACAAAATATGTCAATAAGAGTCACGCCGCGGCTTATGCACTTCTATCTTATCAAAGTGCATATTTGATGCATTATTATCCTGTTGAAACAATTGCAGCTATGTTAAATTCAATGATGGGCAATTCAGAAAAGATTGCACATTATATTAACTTTGCTGAAAGTTTAGAAATTCAAGTTCTTCCACCAAATATTAACGAGAGTTATTCAAAGTTTACTGTGCAAGGTGACAAGATAAGATTTGGTCTTGCAGCCATAAAAAATGTAGGAATGAATGTAGTTGATAGTATAGTAAAAGGAAGAAATTCAAAAGGTAAATTTAAATCAATTACGGATTTTATCAATAAGATAGATTTATCTGCAATTAATAAAAGAGCAGTAGAAAGTTTAATTAAAGCAGGAGCTTTAGATGACTTTAATGTGTTTAGATCAAAGCTCTTAGCTGTGTATGAAAAGCTAATGGATAGTGTAGCAAATGAAAGAAAGAGAAATATAGATGGTCAAATAAGCTTATTTGGTTTAACGCAAGATGAAGATTTTAAAGCACCAGAAGTTATGTATCCAAATATAAAAGAGTTTACAAAAAACAATTTATTAGCAATGGAAAAAGAAATGACAGGTCTATATTTATCAGGGCATCCACTTGATGAATATGCTAAAAGTTTAAAGATGATGACATCAACAACTATACAAAAAATTTATGATTGCCAAGAAGCACATAAAGAAGGAATTGATGACGAAGAATATTCAATACATGATGAAGATAAAGTAGTTGTTGGAGGAATA
This sequence comes from Clostridium sp., assembly GCA_024409095.1. Classification (GTDB taxonomy): domain Bacteria; phylum Bacillota; class Clostridia; order Clostridiales; family Clostridiaceae; genus Clostridium. The sequence goes on along the minus strand of JAKSUK010000073.1, from coordinate 3,745 downwards.
ATAACAGAAGTTAATCAAAAGGTAACAAGAAATAATCAAATAATGGCATTTATAAAAATAGAAGATTTAAGTGCTGTTATAGAAGTAATAGTTTTCCCTAAAACTTTAGATAGAGTAAGGAATTTAATTTCTGATGATGCACTTGTTATCATAAAAGGAAGAGTCAGCATGAAGGAAGAAGAAACTGTGAAAATTATTTGTGAAGCAGTTGAACCTTTAGAAAAGATAGATTTATCCAAAGTTTATATTAGAGTTGATAATTTAGATATGGCTAAAGCTACTAAACCAAAGCTTATGGAAATTACGAGTGAATATTCAGGGAATACTCCTTTGTATGTATTTACAGCAAATGATAGAAAAAATTATAGAATGCCTAGAAACATGTGGGTAGATTTATCTAGTGATATTTTTTCAGAATTAGAAAAAGTTTTTGGTGAAGATAATGTTAAAATAATAGAATAAAAATTTCCTGGCTTTATATTGAAGCCAGGAATTTTTGCTTTATAAATAAAATAAAAAACTATAAAGGGCTTTTGTAAACAAATACATAAAAAATATAAAAAAATATAAAAAATAAATTTTAAGCCATAAATTTGCAATTTATTACTACATAAGGACTTTGTTAATTATATTAATAAAGCCTTATTTTATAAGGCTTCTACAAGGAAAATACTATTTCAAAAATATTATATATTTTAATCTATTATAGGACACAATATAAAATGAACATATAAAAATCCACAATATAGTTGCTAAATGTAGTTGCAATCAAAGCACTTTAACAGTAAAATAAAAAATGGTAGTAAAAGTTTAAAACTTAATATTTTGAGAGTTTTAGAGTATGTGGGACATGCAGAGTCCATAGTGGTATCAAGGAGGAATGATTATGATAAAAAAAATAGCTGTTTTAACTAGTGGAGGAGATGCTCCAGGGATGAATGCTGCTATTAGAGCGGTAGTTAGAACTGCATTACATCATAACATTGAAGTAATGGGAGTACACAGAGGTTATAGCGGGTTATTAAATGGAGAAATGTTTCCAATGAATAGATCATCTGTTTCAGATATTATTCAAAGAGGTGGAACAATTTTAAGAACAGCAAGATGTGAAGAGTTCAAAAAAGAAGAAGTAAGAAAAGAAGCAGTAAAAGTACTTCAAGATAAAGGAGTAGATGCATTAGTTGTTATTGGTGGAGATGGCTCATTTACAGGAGCTAAGTTATTATCAAAATTAGGTGTTAAAACAATAGGTTTACCTGGAACGATAGATAATGATTTAACTTACACTGATTATACTATTGGATTCGATACAGCTTTAAATACTGTAACAGATGCTGTTGATAAAATAAGAGATACATCAACTTCTCACGAAAGAGTTTCAATAGTAGAAGTTATGGGAAGAAATTGTGGTGATATAGCTCTTTATGCAGGTATTGCATGTGGAGCAGAATATATAATAACTCCAGAAAAAGGATATGATAAAAAAGAGTTATGTGATGTTATACTAGATGGTAAGAAAAAAGGTAAAATGCATAATTTAATTTTACTTGCCGAAGGCGTTGGAGGAGCTAGTGAATTAGCAAAGTTTATTGAAAATGAAACAAAAATAGAAACTAGAGCAACGGTATTAGGCCATGTCCAAAGAGGAGGAAGCCCAAGTTCTTTTGATAGAGTTTTAGCTTCAAGAATGGGTTCAAAAGCTATTGAATTATTATTAGAAGGAAAAACTTCAAGAGTAGTTGGTATAAGAAAGAACGAAATTTATGATGTAGATATTGATGAGGCTTTATCATTAGAAAGAACATTTGATGATAAGTTATTCACAGTATCATCAGAAATAAATAGTTAGCTGTGCTATCTAAAATTATATATAGATACTAAACATAAAGGAGTGTTATTTACATGAGAAAGACTAAAATAATTTGTACAATAGGACCAGCAAGTGAAAAGAGAGAAATATTATCTCAAATAATAGAATCAGGGATGAATGTTTCTAGACATAACTTCTCTCATGGTGACCATGAAGAACATGCAGTAAGAATTAACTTAGTAAAAGAATTAGCTAAAGAACACAACAAAGAAATAGCTGTTATGTTAGATACTAAGGGACCAGAAATAAGAACTGGTAAATTCGAACCTAAAAAGGTTGAATTACAAGCTGGAGCTAAGTTTACAGTTCACGCAGGTGGAGATGTAATTGGAAATACAGAAGAATGTTCAGTAACTTATGCTGGTTTAGCTAATGATGTTAAAGCAGGAGATACTATCTTAATAGATGATGGTTTAGTAGGATTAACTGTTGAATCTGTAGAAGGAAGCAAAATCCACTGTACAGTTCAAAATACAGGATTTGTTGCAACTCACAAAGGAGTTAACGTTCCAGGAGTTTCAATAAAATTACCAGCTTTAACTGAAAAAGATATAGCTGACTTAAAATTCGGTTGTGAAATCGGAGTTAACGCTGTTGCAGCTTCATTCATAAGAAAAGCTTCAGACGTTGAAACAATAAGACAAATATTAAATGAAAATGGTGGAGAAGACATCAAAATCATTTCTAAGATAGAAAACCAAGAAGGTGTTGACAATATAGACGCTATATTAGAAGCATCAGATGGATTAATGGTAGCAAGAGGGGATTTAGGAGTTGAAATTCCATTCGAAAAATTACCAGCTGTTCAAAAAATGATGATAGAAAAATGTAATGCTGCTGGAAAGCCAGTTGTTACAGCTACTCAAATGTTAGATTCTATGATGAGAAACCCAAGACCAACAAGAGCAGAAGTTTCAGACGTTGCTAACGCTATTTATGATGGAACAGACGCAATCATGTTATCTGGAGAATCAGCTAATGGAGATTGGCCAGTAGAATCAGTTCAAACTATGGCTAAAATAGCTGAAGAAACTGAAAGCAAATTAAGCTATGAAACAGCTGTTTCAAGAGCTAAAAACCATACTCCAGCAATTTCAGGAGTTATTTCAAGAGCTGCATGTAATGCTGCTAACGAATTAAAAGCTGCTGCAATAGTTACTTCAACTAAGAGTGGAGCTACTGCAAGAAGAATTTCTCAATGCAGACCAGACTGTCCAATAGTTGCAGTTACACCAAACGAAAAAGTAGCTAAAGGATTAGCATTCAGCTTTGGAGTGTACTCAATGGTTACACCTGCTGCTTCAAACACTGATGAAGTTGTAGCTAACGCTATAGAAGCTGCTAAAAACAGTGGATTTGTTGCTACTGGTGAAACAGTAGTAGTTGCTGCTGGATTAGATACAGTAGGTTCAACTAATCTTTTAAAGGTTACAGAAGTTAAATAGTAAAATAACACTCTATAAAGAAGTGCCGAAAGGTACTTCTTTTTTTAACTTTTTTATTAAATAGAGTATACTATTTAGGTGAAATGAATTAAATTATGCAATAATAAAAAATAAGTATATTAAAAATGAAATAAATATTGCAAAAAAGCATTAAAAATAGAAAAGTTAACAAAAAGTTAACAATTTAAATCTAATTTATAGGTTATAATGAGTAGTATGATTAAAAAGATGGCAATTACTTTAATATCATGGCAACTGATTACTAATTTGCACCGAAAGGTGCTCTTTTTTTTTTGCCTCAATTGCATAAAACTTAGAAAAAATGAAAATAACTAATAAATATAGAAAAATATTTAGGAGGGTATTTTTATGACAACTTTAACCTTAATGTGCGAAATTCTCCCATCTTCTAAAGTGGGAGATGGATAGC
>JAKSUK010000072.1 GCA_024409095.1 Clostridium sp. | reverse complement strand
GTTTAATAAAGAAAATAAATAATTTTGAGGATGAAGATATAAAAATACAAGCAGCAATTTTAGTAGAAGAAGGGGAAAAATATTATTTTGGAAAAGATGTAGCAAAGGATTATAAAAAGGCAATGCAATATTTCTTTAAGGCAGCAGAATGTGGAGACGAATATGGAGAAGCATATTTAGGATTGTTTTATGAAAAAGGTTATTCTGTAGAAAAAAATTATTTAGTAGCATTTAATTGGTACTATAAATCAGCCTTAAAAGGAAATGCTTTTTCACAAAATGCTTTAGGTTTATTATATATTCACGGTAGAGGAATTAAGAAAGATAATACTGCAGCTATGATGTGGTTTCAAAAAAGTGCTGAAAATGAATATGCACCAGCTTTTTATCAACTTGGCAGAATATATTATCTAGGATTAGGTGTAGATAAAAACTATGATAAGGCTTTTTATTGGTATAAAAAAAGTGCTGAAATGGATTTAGGTATAGCACAATATGCTATTTCATTTATGTATAAAAATGGTGAAGGATGCCTTAAGGATGATTTTAGGGCGTATTATTGGATTGAGAAATCCGCAGAAAATGAGTATGAAGATGCCTATTATATAGTGGGAAAATCATATTTAGAAGGTATATTTTATGATATAAATTATGAAAAGGCTTTTAAGTATCTTATGAAAGGATATGAAGCTTGTGATTTAAATTGTCTTGAATCATTAGCAGATATGTATTTAAATGGATTATACGTAGAGAAAGATAAGAATAAAGCTTTAGAGTTGTATAATTTAAGTATTGATTATGGAAGCTTCCAATTATATTTTAAGGTAGGAAAGATATATGAAGAAGAAAATTTAATGGAGCAAGCTATAAGCTTTTATAAACAAGGTCATGAATTTGGTGATTTAAGGTGTACTCAAAGACTAGGAGTTATTTATTATAATGGAGAAGGAGTAAGTAGAGATTTAAATAAATCTATTGAATATATGCAAGTTGCTGCAAAAAATAATGCTCCACATGCCATGTATGTTTTAGGCGTAACATATTTAAGGCTTAATAAATTTAAGGAAAAAACTGAAGAAATAGCTAAGGAATTATTTTTAGATGCATATAAATTAAAATCTCCATATGCTGCTGAATATCTCGCATTTATTAGTATAAATGAATTTAATGAGGGAAAAAGCATAGATGAACAAAAGCTACTTGAGTATATAAACTTTGGTGCAGAACATGGTCTTACAGAATCTATTTTTCAATATGGATATATTTATGAAAAGGGTATAGCCGTTAAAAAGGATAATGAAAAGTCATATTATTATTATAGTTTATCAGCAGAAAATGAATATATAAAGGCAATGAATAAGCTTGGGGAGTGGTATTTAAGAGGATACTTTGTAAAGCAAGATATAGATTTATCTATAAAATGGTATGAAAAGAGTGCAGAAAAAAATGATATAGAATCAATGGAAAAGCTAATAGAAATTTATGAAAATGCTATTGGTGGAAAACATGAAGAGATAAAGGCTCTTTATTATGTATTTAAGCTTATTGATGTTGATGCATTAAAAGGAAAATGTAAGCTTGCTTACTATTGCTTTAAAGGAATTGGTATAGAAATAGATAATAAAAAAGCTTATGAAATATTAGATGAAGTGGAAGAGATAGATAAGGGTAGTGCTTATAATTTAAAAGGATTATTAGGGTTTGAAGGAATTATAAATTTAAATCCTAAAGAAATAGTACAGTTATTTTTAAGTGGAATAGAATGTGGTAATTCAGAATGTTATGGTAATTTAGCATACTATCTTTATAATAGTAATTTATATAAGGAAGCTGATTATAAAGAGGCATTTGCAACATCTCTTGCAGGGAGAAAGTTAGGAATTACAAAGTGTAAATATATTTATTTAAAAAAGAAATTAGATGAAGTAATGAATAATAATGTAATATCATTGGATGAAGTTATTTTAATAAATAAGTTAAAGGAATTAATAAATAACGGATTTACTTTAGCATTACCAACAGTTATTAAATGGTATGAAAAAAGGAATATGAAAGATAATATTACTTATTTAAAATATAAAGAACAGCAATATTTTTATAATTTAAAAGAAGATTGAGTATATAGAGAAGGTATATGAATGAATTTAGATTCATTCATATGCCTTTTTAATTAAGTTGTAAATCAATAGTTACTATACAGTTATAAGTTGGATGACCAAGCTTTACTGAATATTCAATGGACTCCTTTAAATCTTCAGATTTAAATTTATTAGTGAATTCATTAGAATCAACCACTACATCAAAGATAATATTTTTATGTTTTTCATCACCAATAACTCTAAAGTCGTGATAAGACTTAACTATAGAATATGATTTTAAAATCTCTTCAATATATCTTCTTGTTGCTGATATTTCATCTGTGTCAACAGATACTGGATCCATATGCACTACTAAGTATACTCCAAGCTTTTTAGAAATTTCTCTTTCAGCACTATCAATAATATTATGAATTGTCATAATATTAATATCAGCTGGAATTTCTGCGTGAATTGAAGCCATAACTCTTCCAGGTCCGTAATTATGAATTATTAAATCATGTACTCCAGAAATGTGCTCATAAGATAAAACCATCTCATTTATTTGCTTAACTAGCTCTACATCAGGAGCTTCTCCAAGAAGAGGACTTATCGTTTCTTTTATTAAGTTAAAGCCTGAATAAATGATTATAAGAGCTACTAAAACACCAATATATCCATCAATAGGGAGAGTTGTAAAATTAGATGCCAAGAAAGAAATTACAACAGTTGTAGAAGTAAAGACATCACCTAAAGCATCAGTTCCAGCAGCCTTAAGGGCAGATGAATTAATTTTGTTGCCTAAATTTTTATTAAACCTTGAAAGCCAAATTTTAAAACCTATAGATACTAATAAAAGTATAAAAGGTATAATTTCAAAGGTTACATCTTCAGGGTTTAATATTTTAGAAAATGAAGTTTTTACAAATTGAATTCCTACTAGCATAACCATGAAGGAAACTATAAGGGCTGAAAGATATTCAATTCGTCCATGTCCAAAAGGATGTTCAGCGTCAGCTGGTTTATTGGCCATCTTAAATCCTATAATTGTTATTATAGATGAAGCTGCATCTGATAAGTTGTTAAATGCATCAGCCATTATAGCAATAGATCCAGCAAATAATCCAACGAATAATTTAATAAGAAATAGTAGTGAATTTATAATAATTCCAACTATTCCACCTAAATTTCCGTAGGCAATTCTAACTTTATTATCATGGATATCATGATTGTTTTTAATAAATTTTTTAACTAAAAAATTGGATAACATAAATCACACTCCCTTTTTATTGTTTAATATAATTTATTATTTAATATAATAATAAATTATATTAAATAGTCAAAAAGTACAAGTACTATTATAGTTTCTATATTGTAGAATAAATTAAAATGGTTTATATTATAAAATATATCCAAGTTAACGAAAAAGGAGTTAGAGATATGGAAATAAAACAAGCAAAAGATTTATTAGATTTTATCTATGATAGTCCAACAGCATTTCATGCCGTAAAAACTGTTAAAAAGATTTTAGATGAAAATGGATTTATAGAAATTAAAGAAAGTGATAAGTGGAATTTAAAATCTAAAGATAGATATTATGTAATAAAAAATGATTCTTCTATAATGGCTTTTGTAGTTGGAGATGAAAATGTTGAAGAAAGAGGTTTAAGATTAATAGGAGCACATACAGATGCACCAGGATTTAGAATTAAGCCAAATCCTCAAATGATATCTGAAGGAAAATACGTTAAACTTAATACTGAAATGTATGGAGGGCCAATAATCAGTACTTGGTATGACAGACCTTTAGCATTAGCTGGAAAGGTTGCTATTAAAGGAGCATCTCCATTAAAACCAGAAACAAGATTAGTTAATATAAATAAGCCAATAATGATAATACCTAATATAGCTATTCATATGAATAGAGAAGTAAATGATGGTTATAAGTATAATAAGCAAGTTGATACATTACCTTTATTAGGTTTAATCAATGAAAAATTAGAAAATAAAGATTATTTAATGGACATATTAGCAGCAGAACTTAATGTAAATAAAGAAGATATATTACATTTTGAACTTATGCCATATGAATATGAAAAGGGATCATTAATAGGAATGAATGAAGAAATGATTTCTTCAGGAAGACTTGATGATTTATGGATGGTATATGCAGGTTTAGTAGCATTACTAGATAGTAGAGATAATACTGCTACTAAAGTATTAGTATGTGTAGACAATGAAGAAATTGGAAGTTTAAGTGCTCAAGGTGCTAATTCAACATTATTAAATAACTTATTAGAAAGACTTACTATGGGACTTGGTAAGAATAGAGAAGAGTATTATAGAACATTATCAAATTCAGTAATGATTTCTGCTGATTTAGCTCATGCTGTTCATCCAAACCTTGGAGATAAAGCAGATCCAACTAATAGACCAGTATTAGAAGGAGGACCTGTATTAAAGATAGCAGCAGCAGGAAGCTACAGTACAGATAGCTTTAATGGAGCTATATTTGCTGAGGTATGTAAAGCTGCAAATGTTCCATTCCAAAAGTTTGTTAATAGATCAGATTTAAGAGGAGGAACTACAATAGGTCCTGTTACAGCAGCAAATTTAACAATACCAGTAATAGATATGGGTGCACCGCTTATTGGAATGCACTCTATAAGAGAATTAGCAACAGTAAAAGATAATGCTTACACAATAAAAGCATTTACAGAATTCTTTTCACTATAATATTTAATGAAAAAGGAATTCCTTTATTTTTAAAGGAGTTCCTTTTAGTATTTAACCTATTATTCAGGTGTATCTTCAGAAGAAGATATACTCTTAACTGAAGCAAATTTGCCATCATCATCTAATGTAATATCATTTTCTTCAGTATTAATAATATCATAGCACTGCTGAATAGTTGCATTATTTAGTTTATTAACATCCTTAGCATCTATAAGTTCAGAAGATTCTGCAAAATTAGATGCAGATGTATCTTTAGAAATTGCAGAAGTGGATTTTATACTTGCTGATTCATAAGCAGTAACAACATTTTTTGCTTGATTAATTACAGCAACCTTCTTTGCTTCTTTAATATACCCTGTAAATGAAGGTGTTAATGCTGTAGCTAATATTGCAACTATTGCAATAACAACTATAAGCTCTATTAAAGTAAATGCTGATTTCTTTTTGTTAACAGAATTAATTTTTAATTTTGAAATCATTTTATACGCCTCCTTTTTAAAGAAAAATACTTTTGATTTGCTGTACAGCATATCTCAAAGTATTACGTAAATTTTAAAAATTATACCTAAGGACAAGATAAAAAGATTCCAAAACTTTCGACAAAGTTTTTGTAAAATTATTGCTTAACTAAATTTTACCTTATATATATATATTGGTTTTAAATTTAAAATATTTTATAAAAATTTTAAATAACATGAATAATTTTAAGTGTAAAATGGGAAAAACATTAATAGGAGATGATTATAATATCATTTCCGCAATAGGATTTTGGGTTTAATGTTTCTGAGAGTAAGTTAGTTTATACTTGGTGTCAAAACAAGAGCGAAAACAAGCTGACTTTTTAGAACAATTATTGAGTTGTAGATACTTTGAGTAAAGCTTTATGTATAAGAGATAATGGTGCAGGAAAGTATTTCAGTATCATAGCAAAGTCTATTAAAGATTAATATATATGATATTGAGTATAGCTTCGGATATTCTATTTTCAAACATACTGCAAAAAATTTGACAGATGAACTTACAATGGTCTGTCTTAAAAATAAGAAATTAAAGTTATGTAAAATGCTTCTTGAAAACAAATTATCGGAGGGTAAAGGACTAACTCTATTTTACTACAACTCAATAGTTATTGAAATTTATAGCTATAAAAGTATTAAATATATTAGTACTGATATAGAAGAAAATTTTATTTATGCCCAAAATTCTTTTAAATTAATATAGGGTTCATCTTCTATAGTTTTTAGCTTATGATATGAACCCATAATATAAAGGATGTCAAGCGACATCCTTTATTTGTATCTTAAAATAAACTTATTAATATTTATTATTTTGTTTAGATTCTCTTTCTATCTTCTCTAAATCAGTAAATTTATAATCGCTTAATGGAGTATTTGTACTAGTTTGAGGTACAGCATATGTTTCGTTATTAGAAGTGAATACACCATTAGTTCTATGTTGTTTTTCATTGTTTTTACTCATAATAAATACTTCCTTTCAAATTATTAATTATTCTAATTCATCATCAGAATCGCTTAACATAGGGCTATCAGTATAATCAAATTCCATATAAGAGATATTATTTGCCACAATAGGGTCTTCTACAGGATTAGGCAAAATAGTATCTATACCTTCTGGAGACTTACTTATTAAGCTTTCATTTGAAGGCTCATACCAACTTCTTAAATTAGGTAAGTAAGGTTTATTTTTTTCAGACATAATATTAATCACCCTTTCAATTATTAATAATAATATTAGTATTTGGATTGAAAAAAAATATATACTTTATAATATTAGGTAATAAGTGTAATAAATAGTGATAGATTAGTATATTTTTATCTTGGAGAGATATGTATTTGAGAGGTGTAATATGATTTATCCTATAAAATTCAAAAATTTATATTATGAAAAAATATGGGGAGGAAGAGATTTTAAATCTTTTAGAGATAATCTTCCAGATGGAAATATAGGAGAAAGTTGGGATGTAGCTTGTCATAAAAATGGAATTAGCATTGTTGAAAATGGAAAATTTAAAGGCATGAGATTTGATGAAATAATTAAAACATATGGACATGATATTATAGGTAATAAAGTAAGTATAGAAAGATTTCCATTATTAGTTAAACTTATTAATTCAAGAGAAAACTTATCAGTTCAAGTACATCCTGATGATAAATATGCATTAAAAAATGATAATGATTATGGAAAAACAGAAGCTTGGTATATTATTGATGCAAAGCCAGGAGCAAAACTTATAGTAGGTACTAAGTCATGCAATAAGGAAATGTTTTATAAGGCTATTATAGAAAATAGATGTGAAGAGTTTTTAAATTATATAGATGTAAAAAAAGGTGATGCATTTTTAATTAAAAGTGGAATGATACATGCAATTTGTGGTGGAACAATAATTTTAGAAATACAGCAAAATAGTGATATTACCTATAGAGTATATGATTATGGAAGACCAAGAAAGCTTCATATAGAAAAAGCAATAGATATTATAGATTTTTCATTACAAGCAGAAAACTTAAGTAATAATGAAATTAAGAATTATAATGGATATAGTTTATCAAAATTATGTGAAAATCAATATTT
>JAKSUK010000071.1 GCA_024409095.1 Clostridium sp. | reverse complement strand
ATTGTTATATTCTTTATATTCCCAAGGTACAGAATACAAATATTCAACAATTCTGTAATCACAAAATGGCACTCTTGCATCTAGTGAAGATATTGCACTCATTCTATCGCATCTATCAACAAGAGTCATCATAAACCAATCTAAATACTGTATTACTACTTCCATCTTTATTTACTTTTACATTTGTACTAACTTCCATTGTTCCACAACTTACTAAGAGTATCATTGATATGCTTATGAGCATAATTATAATCATTCTTCTAAATTTACCACTCATTTAATCTCCTCCATCTCATACTATAATTTATGTTATATTTATTTACATTTATTGTCAACAGATATAAAGCCTATAAAAAAAAGATGTAAGTGTCCTCTTACATCTTTATATTGCATTTATTAAAACAACTTTATTCTCTTGTAATGATTTTTTCACATCAATAACTCTTTGATTTTCAGATCCTCTATATTTTAAACTTAAATTTTTCATTTCAGCCTTAAATGGACCATCTATTAAGACATCAACTTGTTCTAATATTTCCTTTCTCCTTGGATTACTTATTATCTCATCATAAGTATATCCTGACCAAAGCCATATTTCCTTATTGGTTTCTTCTTTTATTCTAGTTAACAGTTTTAATAAGGAATCATCCATTAACTGTTGCATAGGTTCTCCCCCTAAAATACTCACTCCATGAACATTGGGGTTTTTTACATAAGAAAGAAATTGTTCTTCCACTTCTTCAGTCCAAAGCTCACCATACTGAAAGCTTTGCTGATCTTTATTAAAACATTCTGGACAATTATGTGTACATCCACTTACAAATAAAGTGGTGCGCACCTTAGGTCCATTTGCAATATCGAACTTCCTTACTTTTGCATATTTCATAGTCAACTTTCTCCTTTTAATCTTTAGCTGTGATTTACCACTTAGTATTTTAAGTGTACACTATATTTGCCCCTGTTGACTAGTAAATCTCTTTACTCAATAATACTAAACTAAATATAGTATATTCTTATTCCTTCTAGCTTTTTAAATTTTTTGTATTTTGACTTCAATTTTTCTTTTGTTCTTATAAGCTTCTTAATAGTATATATACCAACACCATAATTCTTTTGAAAATATTCAATGCATTTATTTCTTGATTCAAAAGACATCTTTTTTCCATTAGGGAATTCTACCATAACGCTCTTCTCATGACACTTAGACATTAAAGCTTTATTACTTTCAGTATGCCTTCTTCCATACATGGGATTTTTTTCTCCTTTGTTTAAATTTCTTAATTTCTCTTTTGTTTCTTCAGATATTTTTCTTCCCAATAAAGCTTTTCTAATCTTTTCTTTTGTCTCCTCTGAATGTGTTTTTCCTTTCATTGAATTCCTTATCTTACTCTTCCAAGCTTCATAGCTAGCATTATCCATATAGTCTTTTATGTTTTTGCCATACATAGGATTATTATTTCCTAAATACATTCCTTTTTTAGCTTTACTCATTTTCAATTTTGACTCTTCTGAGTGAATATGTCCTTTATTCTTCCCTAAACAACTATTTCTCATTTTAATGGAATATTTTATTCTTTCTTCTACAGACATCATAGATACTACGTCTCCACCCTCTCCCCCCCATGTTTGATTGGTAATATTAAATCCATATGTACATATATATTCATTTATATACCAACATTCTGTCATTAATGCTTCTTCATTGCTTAATCCAGACTCTAATATATTTATAGCTATTTCTATAGAATTATTCCTACAATATTTTAATATATCATTGAAATATTTATTTCTTTTTTTTCTGTAAAGCATCTTTCGCCCTTTCCTTTACCTACATAGAATGGTTCATTATTATCCAACCTTATCCACTCATAAACATAATACTGATTCATTAATTTCCTCCAAAAAAAATAGATAATATTACTAAGGTAATATTATCTATTTTTTGAATAATTATTCTAATTATAAGTGTAAAACTCTGTCGCCAATTTCTGCTGTTCTTCCCTTGTTCCAGAAGTTTGTTCCTATATCGTTTCTACCGTTGGTTTCCCAATACTTTAACACTATTTAAGTCGGACTAGACTATACCTTTGCATCTGAATATACATTACCATTATAGTCGTTGAGCCTTCTCCCTATTTAACAACTTAGGAGCTTGGTTGCGGATTTTCCAATCATCATTCCTTTTTACCATACCTAAAGTAATTACCTTTAGCCATTATTTTATTTCTAAAATAATTTGGTAGAATAATGCTCTAAGGAGGTTCCCGCAATTTCGGTAATTTAACGTGAGCCTATTAAATTAACCCACAAGTTCTTCTCATAACTTGCATTTCATTTTCATCACTGTTTCCACATGATGGACAATGCCAAGTTAAATCTTCTTTATTTAATTGTATTTCACCTGTATATCCACATTTGTAGCATATATCCGGTTTTGTATTTATTTCAGCATATTGAATATTATGATAAATAAAGTTTATTATATCTTCAACTGCTTCTAAATTTTTGCTCATATCAGGTACTTCTATATATGAAATACATCCACCTAAAGATATATTATGGAATTGAGATTCAAACTTTAACTTGCTAAATGCATCAATTTCTTCACATACATGTACATGGTAAGAATTTGTATAATATAATCTATCAGTTACATTTTTTATTTCTCCAAATCTAGCTTTGTCTAATCTACAGAATCTATAAATTAAATTTTCTGCCGGAGTTCCATAAAGTCCGAAACCTAAACCTGTTTCTTTCTTCCATTGCATACATTTATCTTCCATATAGTTCATTACTTCTAGAGCAAACTTTTCTCCTTCTGGAGTAGTATGGCTTACCCCTAACATTGCATAAACCATTTCACATACTCCTACATATCCTAATGATAATGTTGAATATCCATCTTTTAAGTATTTATCTATTTTTTCACCTTTTCCAAGCCTTGCTATGGCACCATGTTGCCAGTGGATTGGTGATACATCTGAAGAAGTTCCTAATAACATATTATGTCTTATCATTAAAGCATCCTTACAAAGCTCTAATCTCTGATCTAACATATCCCAGAATAACTCCATATCTTTATCTGCTATAATGGCAATTTGTGGTAAATTAAGACTTACTACCATTTCTACCGAGGGTTTCCCCTTACTTTAACACTTTTATCTAGTCGGATTAGAATATTCCTTCTACCTATCTTATTGGATATTTATAAACACCTAACTTACTTGCTAAATCTACATATAACTTTCCATTATTTATTCCACTTACAGTTTTCCTTCCAACACCTACAATATCTCCAATCTTTGAATATGTATATTCAGGATTACTAATTAGCATTTTTATTATTTTTTCTGCTTTTTCTAAACCTAATCTTGTTTTAGAGTTTACAGGTTTATATACTGGATAATTACTTTCATCTAAAAATTTATATATCTTTCCTCTATTAATATTACTTATATTTGTGATACTTACATTATATTCTTTTGCTATCTCTGATAATGAAACATTTCTTCTTAATAAGTCATATATATCATATACATCATCTTCTGTTAGTTTATTTTTAAAATTTGAATTATCTCTAATTGGATAATGTTCAGTCTTAAAATACCAAGTTTCACCTGTATTAATATCACTTATCATCTCTCTAGAAACTCCAAATATTTTAGCAATATCTACAAAAGTTTTTTCATTTTCATTTTTTATATAATCAATTATTTCTCTTACTTTACTTTCATCTAATTTTGCTCTAGTTGAAAGCTGTCCTCCTCTAGTTAAATTATATCCATATTTTTTTTGATTTGATTTAAATTTAGTAATATAATATATTTCCTTTTCATTTAACTTACTAAGTTCTATATTCTCCTCTAATATTTGAAATGTAAAATTTTCAATTCCCCATCTTCTTAGTGCTCTATACAATAATAATTGATTATTAGTCCTATTCATCTCATCATAATGATCTAGCCATCTTTTAATTGGTGGATTTTGAACTGTCTGTCCTATATAAATTTTATCATTAATTAAACAAGTAATTTTATAAATACTTCCATATCTCATAATTAACACCTCCATAATTAGTATGTTAATTTAATGTTCGTTTTAATCATAATTTGGAGGTTTTAATTTATAGGTAGCTCCTATTATATTCGTTGAACGTCTCTCATAGTTTTTTAACCTTAGAGATTTCGCTGCTAATTGCCCATTATACTTATAGAATCTATTACTACTTTCTATAAATCTTATTATTTTTTTCTGCTCTCGCAACCATTTCATTTATTGTTTCCAATTCTGCTTTGGTATAATAAGCTTTAGGGGTTTCTAGCAATTTAAGAAGTTTTCAATTACTTCTTACGAAGCAACGGGGCATATTTGTCTACCCTGATTAAATCTACCATACCACTTATAGTTACCATTTTCATCTTTCCATGGTGATAAGTGCGATCTACATCCCATTGGTGGGAATGTATTCCCTTCATAATTCTTTCTCATGATTTTTGCTGATTGATAATCAGGTACCAATCTTTTAGCTGTACATTTTGCTGCTAATTTAGTGATGTAATCATATTTTCCACCTTCTAAGCAGTTATGTTCATCTAATAAGTAAACAAGCTTAGGGAATGCTTCTCCTATTTCTTGTCCTCTATAGTTTTTCATACCTTCTAATCTTTGCTTAATCATTTCTTCACAAATTAAAGCCATTTCCTCTTCATAAGGATGTCCTTCTTCTATTTCTAAATAAATTGTAGAGAATGGAGCTTGCGTGCTCCCAATATGCTTTCGCATATTCCAGACTATCTCTTCACCCTCGTCATATATCGTTAGGGTGGACGGCACTTCCCATATAGGAATTTCACCTATACAGTACGTTTTTCATAATCCTTTAAGGATCGTATAAACTAGTCGTTACACCTTTAAGAGAATTACTCCTCAAACTTGGCTCGGTATTGACATATCTTAGTTTTTATACGTATTTCCACCTATATCCAGCAAATGTTTTGTTTTTGCCTGTGCATGCTTTTGACAGATTTCCACTTTTATATCCTTGATAATGAAATTCTGCTAACGTAGCATTTTCAAAAATTTCTCCTGTATCTAAGTTTTTAACTTTCTTTGCCTTTACGCATGCTGCATTTTTAGGTTCTATTACTTTATTTTCTTCATCTAAATATCTATATACATATCCTTTTGTAGATCCTCTATTACCTCTACAGACAGAACATACATGTGAAAAATTTGTATTATCATATCTTGCCGCTTCACTTGCACTGCCAAAGATCATATTGGTTGTGATATTTATCACTTTTTTAGATGCATGATTTAATTCTCCTGTTTTTCCGTACATATGATTTTTTTCACCCATCTGAGAATTTCTGATTTTATCTTTTACCTCTTCAGTTAAAAAATCATTTCCACCGCCACCTTTTAAATTATAGCCATTTTCAGTTACAAGAGATTTATATTTATCTATATAAAAACTTTCCATTCTATTTAAGTCATCTATACAATCTGTTTCATAAATAATTTCCCATATAAAATTTTCTTTTCCATACTTTTTTATGGCATTTGAAAAAGCAGTTTTATATCCATATTCATGACTTCTTTCATGTTGACTTTTTCTAATATTTAATGAATGAATAGTTTGACCAATATATATCTTATTATTAATAATATTTGTTACTTTGTATATAATCATTTAGCATCACCTAAGACTTAGTTTTCACCGATAGCATTATGTATATACATAACACACCCTGCATTTACAGGTTCACCGCCTAATTATCTATGATATTTCTAACATAGACAGCCTAATTGACCATTTGTTGTCTGTAATGTACTTAATTGGTATCTTATAGTTTGTACACCATCTTTAAGCTCTTTCATCTTCATATCTAAAGCAAGCTTCTTAGCTAACTCTTCATCATTTAAAAGCTCCATATAATGATTATAAGCCTTATCTTCTGTTACTTTTAAATATTTAGCTAAATGCTTAACTGTTATACTTTGTCCGCCGTATTGGTTACTTGATACTTGAGCTATTATTTGCGTTGTTACAGTACAAGCTGTTCCAAATGATTTTGGTGATTCAACTAGCTTATCATTTATTACTGTACCATTCTCAAGCATATCTTCCAAATTGATTAAACAACAGTTAAAAATTGGCGATAATGTATATAGCGATAGGTAAGATTTTGATATTATCTTCATCTTTTCCCCCGCTCCACACCGTACGTGAGACTTTCGTACTCATACGGCGTTCCATCAATATTTTATTTTCCAATATTGACTTAGGGTCTTCGCTCCATTACTTATTATCATAACTTCAACGCTACTATACCCTTACTGCCACTCTCTTAAAAGAAATTTCAGTTAACCCAACCTTATATTCTACCATCACTCCTAACAAGAGCTATTTAGATGTAGAAAGCTTCAAACGTTCCGCATTACCTAGCATATGATTGATTTAGGTGTCTCCTATTGCCCTGTAAGCTTGATATCCACCATAAGGATATATGGAGTTTCGCCAAGACTATGAACTACTAATCCACACTTACTACCCATTACATATTTGTAAAGAGTATGTATACCTTTCGATATACCCGATATTAAGGACAGTACATTCCAGGCTACTGGTTATAATGGAATAGGTGCATATATGAATATCTATTTAACATTCTCACCATGTCAATCGCCATCCGCACTATGCCTACCTAGTCACCTCTGACTTAGTTTTCCTCACCATTACGTGTTAGGGTAGGTTTCACTCGACTTTACCCAGCTTTATACATATTTATTTGTTAGCTAAATATGCATATGGGAGGTCTCAATGTAACCCCTTTGAACTTTTATTGGTGTTCTCATTTGAGTTATCAGTAATGCAGTTAGAGTAATTAATTACTCCTTCAAATCCCCTCAAGTAATTAAACTACTTGAGTTTCTTGAAAACATTTCACACAGTCCATATCATGCCAATGAATCGTTCCTTCATCATGAGCTTGCACCATATGTGCTGGTATTAATCTTCTTCTTGAAATATCCTTAGAAACCTCTCCAGCGATTAAATCTCTTTGTGTTGCAGCTATAGACGCATTTTTATTAGAATTTTCCTTCATAATATCATCATTAGTTTTATTGATTAAGCTTAAAATACTTTCATCTGTAGTGTTAGTATTTCTCTTAAACTCTTGCACAGCCCTATAACCCTCATAGGCTTTAGCTGTTACTGATTGCCCATAGTGAACTAATCTACTATAAACATAGCTTTCTATCTTATATATAGTTGGGGTTTCATCTTCCTTACTAAAATATTTTTCTGCATCGTTAGCTATTAACCTTGCAATATCTGGTAAATATATACCACTACCATTTTTCATAGATTTACATACAGCTTCTCTTATTTTCATCTTATTAAAATTAACTGTACTACCATCACGCTTAATTACTTGCATTAAAAATTTCCCCCTTTTAAATTTTCATATAAATTAATTTTAGT
>JAKSUK010000070.1 GCA_024409095.1 Clostridium sp. | reverse complement strand
GATTAAGCAGTTCTCAGAAGTAGGATATGAATATAATATTGAATTAAATCAATTTAAATAATTTACTCTAGCATAACAAAAGCGTATAATTATAATAGAGTAGTTCACTATTAGGGATGAGGTGAAATATAAAGATGAAATTAAAGAAAAGTTTGAAATTAGCGACTTTAGTTGCAGCATCAACAGCCTTAGTTAAAATAATATTAGATGATAAAAAAAGGCTTTCAAAAGAAAATGAAAATTAGGTAAATATGTACTAAAAAAGACGAGTTTCGTCTTTTTCTTTTGTCAAAAATAAAATAAAAATAAATGGGGGATTTTATGAAAAAAACTGTTGATTTGGTGAAAGGAGATATATTCAAAACATTACTAGCTTTATCAATACCAATTTTAGGAACATCTTTTATTCAAATGGCTTATAGTTTAGTGGATATGATGTGGATTGGAAAGGTTGGTAGTTCGGCGGTTGCAGCTTTGGGAACTGCAAGCTTTTTTTGTTGGTTTGGTAATTCTTTAGTTATGATTACTAAAACAGGAGCACAAGTAGGTGTTTCTCAAGCCATAGGAGAAAAGGATGATAAGAAAAAAGAGATATATATACATACAAGTATTTTTATGTGTAGTATAATTGCAATAGCATATACAGTATTTTTGCTTATTTTTAAAGATGAATTAATTGGATTTTTTAAATTAGGTGATAATGAGATAATACAAATGGCAATAAGCTATTTAGTAATAGTATCATTAGGGATGATTTGTGCATTTTTAAATCCACAGTTTACAGGAATTATAACTGCAACAGGAAATAGCAAGCTTCCATTTAAGATAAATACAATAGGTTTAATTATAAATATAATATTAGACCCAGTCATGATATTTGGTATTGGCCCTTTTAAAGCAATGGGTGTAAAGGGTGCAGCATTTGCAACCGTATTATCACAAATTGTAGTAACTTTTATATTTATTTATGTATTTTGGAAAATGGGATATAGGATAAATAAAAAAAGTATTAAGTATTTAGAAAGAAATAGAGCTAAAGAAATCATTAAGTGGGGAACTCCTTCAGCAGTACAAAATTGTTTATTTTCATTCTTTGCAATGCTAATAGGAAGAATAATTGCTGGATGGGGAGCAACACCTATAGCTGTACAGAAGGTTGGTTCACAAATAGAATCAATTTCATGGATGACAGCAGAGGGATTTTCAGCTGCTTTAACAGCTTTTATAGGACAAAATTATGGAGCAGGTCAATATGAAAGAGTAAAAGAAGGTTATAAGAAAACATTAATGCTTTCATCAATTTTGGGAATATTTGCTACTGTATTATTGATATTTGGTGGAGAATGGCTATTCTCTTTATTTATTAATGAACCAGAAGTTATAAAGCAGGGAGCAGATTATTTAAGAATTTTAGGATATTCACAGATATTTATGTGTTTAGAAATAACAACTACTGGTGCATTCTTTGGAGTTGGAAAAACTATGATGCCATCAGTTATAAGCACAATTTTCACTGGACTAAGAGTACCAGCATCATTAATTCTTGCAAGTTCATTAGCTTTAGGTGTAGATGGAGTATGGTGGAGTATAAGCCTTTCTAGTGTAATAAAAGGGATACTTTTAGTTATAACATTCTATTTTGTTGTACTAAATCCATTAAAAAATAAACAACAAGAAAAAGAATTAGTATTTTAGTTTAATTATAAAACTCCCTTTATGGGAGTTTTATAATTAGCAGTTTGGTGTAGTTATTTTATAAATTTCCTCAGTATTAGGAGTTATTTTTTGGAATGTATATCCTTGGGATTTATAATATTTAATTATACCAGGGAGAGCTTTAGCAGAATTCATATTTATATTTGAAGTATGCATTAAGATTACTACAGTATCTTTAGTAGAGACTGCTCTTTTTAGAATTTGGTCAGGTGAAGAGTTTGGATTAGCTCCATCTAATGTGTCTTGAGTCCAATCATAAATTGTTAAGCCATTTTCATGTATGCAATCAACCATACTTTTTGTTAGATTATAGGTGCTATTATTACTTCCAAATGGAAATCTTAAAATAGTATAGTAATCACCTGTAACCCTAAACAATTCATCTTGACACTTTTTCATTTCACTAATAAAATCAGCATTACTTCTATATAGAATATTTCTATCATGAGAAAAACTATGCAATCCTAGACTATGCCCTTCATTTTTCATTCTCAAGATGATATCTTCTTGTCCGCAAACTTGATTACCGATTATAAAAAAAGTTGCAGGAACATTCTCTTTTTGTAGGGTATCTAAGACTTCAGTGGTTACTTTTCCTCCAGGACCATCATCAAAGGTTAGATATACTGTTTTTTTACTTTGCTCTTCAGTTACATTTTCCTCACATCTTACCTTGCAAAAAGGAGCAACTAGAATAAGAAACAACAAAAAAAACGATATTTTTTTAAAGAAATTATACATAGAAAAAGCCTCCTTTTAAATATTAAAAAGTAAATAAAAATTAATCATATTTATAGTATTTCCGAATAAGATTAAAATAAAGTAGAAAAATATGTGATTTAACATTGCAAAATGGAGCAAAATAGAGTAGCATGGAACAGATAATAAAATAAGATTTATATATTTTTACAATGGAGAGTTACCATATATGTTAAAATTAACAGAAGGAATAAGCGGAAACTTAAAGAAAAAGAAAGTTGGAGGTTTTATTTTTAAGGGGGTGTTAGGATTTCAACACCTTATTGCAATGTTTGGAGCAACAGTATTAGTACCGTTATTAACAGGGCTAGATCCGGCAGTAGCATTATTTTCAGCAGGATTAGGAACACTAATATTTCATCTTTGTACTAAAGGAAAGGTTCCTGTATTTTTAGGATCATCTTTTGCATTTATTCCTGTAATTCAAGTAGTAGCAAAGCAGTATGGAGATTTAAGATATGCTCAAGGTGGAATTCTAGTAGTAGGTTTAATTTATGTAATATTATCTTTTGTAATTAAAAAAATTGGTGTAGATAAAATTAGAAAAGTATTATCTGCACAAGTTGTAGGACCTATGATAATAGTTATAGGACTTAATTTAATTCCAGATTCATTAAAAAATGCTGGAGTTAATGACTTATTAACAGGACAAGCTGGAGCAATAAAAAATGTTATAATATCAGCTATAACTTTAGGGTTAGCTTTAAGTATTAAGCATTATGGTAAAGGAATGTTAAAGCAGGTAGCAATATTAATAGCAGTAATTGTAGGATATGGAGTTGCATATGCTATGGGAATTGTTGAAACAAAAACAATAGCAGAAGCATCACTTTTAGCAGTACCAAACTTTACTCTTCCTAAGTTTGATTTATCAGCAATATTAATAATTGTTCCTGTAGTATTAGCAGTATTTATGGAACATATTGGGGATATAACAACTAATGGACAAGTAGTAGGAAAAAACTTTATTGAAGAGCCAGGTTTAAATAGAACAATGCTAGGAGATGGGTTAGCAACTTTTGCAGCAGGATTAATTGGAGGACCAGCAAATACTACTTATGGAGAAAATACAGGAGTGCTTGCAATAACTAAAAATTATGATCCTTCAATATTAAGAATAACAGCAGTATTTGCAATATTATTAAGTTTTATAGGTAAATTTAGAGAAGTAATAGTTACTATGCCAAGTCCAGTTATGGGAGGAATAAGCTTAATGCTATTTTCAATGATAGCTATAGTTGGAGTTCAAACTATTAAAAGAGAAAAAGTTAAAATGAATATTCAAAATATAATAATAATTGCAACAATATTATTTATTGGTTTATCAGGAAATATTCTAAGTAACCCTATAGGAATTTTAGTAACAAGTAATGTTAGTATTTCAGGATTAAGTTTAGCAGGAATTGTTGGGGTAATTTTAAATAAAGTTATGAGTTTAACATATAAAATCAAGAAATAATGTTATAAAAATGAGGCTTGCTAAGATTAAGCCTCATTTTTTTGTTTTCATATCACAATTAAAATTTTTTATCACAAAACTAAAATTTAAGCATATTATGTAAATATATGGTAAAGGAGAGGCGAAGATGAAAATTAAAATAGATGATGATTATGGAAACATAGAAGATAAAGATATAGTAGATGATAGCACTAAAGAAAATATAATAACTTATGAAAGTTATGAGGTACAATCAGTAGAAAGTGAAAAAAAAGAAAGTGAAGATATTAGAGGAAAGATAAATGTTATATCTAAATTAGGTAATAAATATGGAACATTAATATCATCAAGTAAAATAAATTTATACATGTTAAATGGAATTTCACCAAGGCTTGTCTCATCAAAATTAACAAATGAAAAAGGTCAAGTTACTTTTATGAACTTAAAAAAAGGTAGTTATAGAGTAATAGCTATTGTTGATAGAAGATTTTTTCAAAAACCAACATATATGGAATGGAATGAAGTTACAATAGATGAAGAAAATAAAGAAGAAAC
The DNA here is from genome assembly GCA_024409095.1 of Clostridium sp. GTDB lineage: Bacteria > Bacillota > Clostridia > Clostridiales > Clostridiaceae > Clostridium. The sequence goes on along the minus strand of JAKSUK010000070.1, from coordinate 3,028 downwards.
AATCATTGTAATTAATAGAATAAAAAGATGATAAAATGGGTGATAGGTTTATATTATTAATATCCTATCATCCAAATAAAATATATGATACTATAAAAAAGAATTTGAGTATAGTATAAAAGAAAGGATAAAGATATGAAGATAAGAATTAAATACTTTGATGAAGCAAAAAAATTAGAAAAGATAAGCAAAGGTAATTGGATTGATGTTTATGCTAATAAAGATGTGTTTATACCTATAAACGAAAGAGCAATGATACCATTAGGTTTTGCTTTAGAATTACCACAAGGATGGGAAGGTCATTTAGCACCAAGAAGTTCAACTTTTAAGACATGGGGAATAATTCAGACAAATAGTGTGGGAGTTGTTGATGATACATATATAGGAGATAACGATCAATGGCATATGCCTGTTTATTGTCTACAAGGAAAAGAAAATGAAAAAAATGGTACTTGGGTAAGAAAAGGCGATAAAATAGGGCAATTTAGAATAATGGAAGTAATGCCAGAAATAGAATTTGAGGAAGTAGATAGTTTTGGAAATTCTGATCGTGGAGGATTTGGAACTACAGGAGTTAAATAGATAAATAAAGGGATTATATTAAAAATTTTTAATATAGTCTCTTTATTTATAATAATAAGAAATTTCACTTATACTTATAGTATTGTATGATTGTTTTGTAAGAAAAAGTGTGGTAAAATTAGGAAAAACTAAAAGGATTTAATATAAGGGAGATAGAAACTTATGAAGTATGTTGATTTAACTCAGATGATAGATAATGATACAAAAGTATATCCAGGAGATGAAAGTTTTAGCATTAAACAAGCAGCAACTTTCAAAAATGATGGTTATACAGCTTATAATATAAGTACAGGATTGCATGTAGGAACTCATATAGATATACCTATGCATATGTATGAAAATGAAAAATATATAAGTGAATATCCATTGGATAGATTTATAGGCAATGGTGTATTAATCAACGTAGTTGGAGAGGAGATTATAAGTTTAAAAGAAGAATATTATAACAATATTAAGGAAAATGATATAGTTTTATTTTACACTGGATATAGCAATAAGTTTGGAGAAGATAGTTATTTTGAAAATCATCCAGTGTTAAGTGAGGAATTAGCAGAATTTTTAGTAATTAAGAAAATAAAAATGTTAGGAATTGATGCGCCTTCTCCTGATAAATATCCATATAATATTCATAAGATATTATTAAAGAATGATATTGCTTTATTAGAAAATATAACAAATTTAAAGGATTTATTATATGTTGAAAAGTTTGAAGTTTTTGCTCAGCCATTAAAAATTAATGCAGAAGCTAGCTTAGTTAGAGCATTTGCCCAATATAAGGGATATTAATATAAAAAAGAAGTGTTAAACATTGTTTAGCACTTCTTTTTGGTTGCGGGGATAGGACTTGAACCTATGACCTTCGGGTTATGAGCCCGACGAGCTACCGACTGCTCCACCCCGCGATATTATTATATTAAACGTTTACTTTTATGATTTAATTATATTCCTATAATTATTTAAAGTCAACTATATATATAAATTATTTTTAATTTTTTTATTATAAAACAAAGAGATTTTTATGGAAAATAACTGTATAGTTAATAAAATAATAAAAATACTATAAAGGTATACTAATTTAGATTTGATAAAAAATAATTATATCGCGAAGAAAGGAAAGTGAGGAGTTAATAATGAGAAAAATGAAAACCATGGATGGAAATACAGCTGCTGCTCATATATCTTACATGTTTACTGAAGTAGCATCAATATTTCCTATTACGCCTTCATCTCCAATGGCTGAACATGTTGATGAGTGGGTAGCAAAAGGAAGAAAAAATATTTTTGGTCAGCCTGTAAAAGTTGTTGAAATGCAATCTGAAGCTGGAGCAGCAGGTGCACTTCATGGAGCTTTACAAGCAGGAAGTCTTGGAACTACATATACAGCATCTCAAGGGCTATTACTTATGATTCCTAATTTATATAAGCTAGTAGGGGAAAGGCTTCCAGGAGTTATTCATGTTGCAGCAAGAGCTATAGCAACATCTTCTTTAAGTATTTTTGGGGATCATCAAGATGTTATGGCAGCAAGACAAACAGGAGTAGCAATGCTTTGTGAAGGCTCTGTGCAAGAAGTTATGGATTTATCAGCAGTTGCACATTTATCTGCCATAAAAGCACAAATGCCTTTTATAAACTTTTTTGATGGATTTAGAATTTCGCATGAATTACAAAAGATAGAAGTAATTGAAAGTAAAGATGTAGAAGGTCTTATAGATGAGGAAGCATTAGGAAAATTTAGAAAGTACGCTTTAAATCCAGACCATCCAGTAGTAAGAGGAACAAATCAAAATCCAGATGTGTATTTCCAAATGTGTGAATCAATAAATAAATATATTGATGCTATACCAGATATAGTAGAAGAATATATGGATAAAATAAAGCATCTTACAGGAAGGGAGTATCATTGTTTTGATTATTATGGAGCATTAGATGCAGATAGAATAATAATAGCAATGGGAGCTGTAACAGAGGTAATAGAAGAAACTATTGATTATCTAATGAGTAAAGGTCAGAAAGTTGGCTTAATCAAAGTAAGATTATATAGACCTTTTAGTTATAAAAAATTATTAGCTGAAATACCTAATACTGTTAAGAAAATTGCTGTACTTGATAAGACAAAAGAACCAGGAGCTTCTGGTGAACCTTTATACTTAGATGTACTTAGAGCTGTAAGTGAAATGGAAGATGCACCAATAGTAGTTGGTGGAAGATTTGGATTAGGTTCTAAAGATCCATATCCATCACATATTGCAGCAGTATATGAAAATCTTTGTGAAGATAATCCAAAAGATAGATTTACTATAGGAATAGATGATGATGTAACTTATACATCTTTAGATGTAGTAAAAGATATTGATGTAACACCAGAAGGTATTACTGCTTGTAAGTTTTGGGGCTTAGGTTCAGATGGAACAGGCGATTCATCTGATGTAATGCGAGCAATCAA
>JAKSUK010000007.1 GCA_024409095.1 Clostridium sp. | reverse complement strand
TCTATATATTTATTCTAATATATTTTATTATTAACAATAAAATAGACCACTATACTTTATAGCAGTCTATTTAATATATTAAACTATGTTTAAAGCTACTGTATTAATAGCAAATAACAACATTGAAATCATTGTAACTTTTGCTAATAATGCATCTTTTGTTCTTCCTTTGTTTCTAGCAAAGAAAGTTTCATTTTTACTTCCTTGAACAAGTCCGCTTAAGGCATCTGCTTTACTTTTTTGTATTAATATTGACATTATAACTATTAACCCTAATATAATTTCAACTATAAATAAAACTTTAGTTAACACGCTGCACCTCCCACATATAGTTCCTCTTAATTATATAACTTAATCATACCATAATAAGATATAAATTACAAGTAAGTTACATATTTTGTCATTTTCTCCTATATTAATTTAAAAGGCATTTCAAATTTATGAAATGCCCTTTAAAACTATTTTAAATTAAAGAATGCTTTTTTACCTCTATATTCAGCAACATCCTCTAATTCTTCTTCTATTCTTATTAATTGATTATATTTTGCTACTCTTTCAGATCTTGCAGGAGCACCAGTTTTTATTTGTCCTGCATTTACTGCTACAACAAGGTCTGCTATAGTTGTATCTTCTGTTTCTCCACTTCTATGTGAAATAACTGCTGTATATCCAGCTCTATTTGCCATTTCTATAGCATTTAATGTTTCTGTAAGAGTTCCTATTTGATTTAATTTAATAAGTATTGAATTAGCAACTCCTCTATATATTCCATCACTTAATCTTTCTGTATTAGTAACAAATAAGTCATCACCTACAAGTTGTACTCTATCACCTAATCTTTCAGTTAATAGCTTCCAACCTTCCCAATCTTCTTCTGCCATACCATCCTCAATTGAAATTATTGGATATTTATTAACCCAATCTTCAAAGAAATCTACCATTTCAGATGCACTTAAAGTTTTACCTTCATTTTCTAGTACATATTTTCCATCTTTATAATATTCAGATGAAGCTGCATCTATTGCAATAAATATTTCCTTTCCTGGTTCATAACCTGCTTTAGTAATTGCTTCTAAAATAACATCAATTGCTTCTGCATTTGATTTTAAATTAGGTGCAAATCCACCTTCATCTCCTACACCAGTTGAATATCCCTTATCATTTAATGTTTTCTTTAATGAATGATAAATTTCTCCACAAGCTTGAACTGCTTTATCAAATGAATTAAATCCTACTGGCATTATCATAAATTCTTGTAAATCTACAGAATTATCTGCATGAGAACCTCCATTTATAATATTCATCATAGGAACTGGAAGAACTTTAGCATTAACTCCACCTACATATTGATATAGTGGTATTCCTAAATAATTTGCAGCTGCATGTGCTACTGCTAGTGAAACTCCTAAAATAGCATTAGCTCCTAATTTTCCTTTATTACTAGTTCCATCAAGCTCAATTAACATTTTATCAATATAACTTTGGTCAAATACATTGCAGCCTATTAATTCTTCGGCAATAGTGTCATTAACATTTTCTACAGCCTTTAAAACACCTTTTCCCATGAAGTACTCTTTATCTCCATCTCTTAACTCCACTGCTTCATAAATCCCTGTAGATGCACCTGAAGGAACTGCAGCCCTACCCATAGTCCCATCTTCAAGATATATTTCTACTTCTACAGTTGGAAAGCACCTTGAATCTAATACCTGTCTAGCAACTACATCTACTATTTCAATGTAATTTTTCATGAATATTTCCTCCTTATATGTAAAAAATAATAAGCGATTTAAACTACTTCATTATTTTTCACATCTAATCTAAATAATATTCATAAATTTACTGCATAAAAAATGGACTATTATATAAATAAACAGTCCATTATTCAACCTTCTTGACTACAATATTGGTTAAACTTAATTTCCCAACTTTTTGCACTTTTATAATCAATTTCTCTCATATATTTCAAAAATATATCTAAGTATCCTGCTCCTTTTAAACCCTTCATTAAGTGCCTTGGAAACGAAACTTTTCTTGTATAACACTGCTTAGGGTCTATTACCTTAACATTTTCTTTTTCATCAACATATATATCCCTACAACGTGCATCTAACTTAGAAAATTTTAATCTTTTCATTTCATTAATAAGTTTATATAAATTAATCACAAGTTTTTTAGACATTCCATTTTCTTTAATATAGTGATCCAATCTCTTTCCACAAACCATTTCTCTTAATATATAATTTTCATTATACTTAAATATTCTTGGAAAAAACTTAGATTTTCTCACTTTATATAAGATTTTTGCTTCTTCCCTACATATATCTTTATCGATAAATATTTTAACTGCCTTATTTTCAGGAAGTTCATAAACTATTCCATTATGCCCTTCTCCCAAAAGCTTAGCTTCTCTAAAAAGCTTTTCTACTTCTTTATTAAAATTTGCTGAATATGCATACGTCCTAGCCATTATACCTACCTATAATAAATGCTTACTTAATTATACTATGATTATTTAATTTTTATACATTAAATATTTAAGCATTATTAGCTCACTTATAAGGAAAAACTGAGTTGTTGTCCAATATTTATCTATACCTTCAGAAAAATCCATGTCATGAGCATAAAACTTTATAGGAAAATCACTTAAGTTAGATAGTTCATTATTGCCATCTTTAGTAATTGTTATTATTTTTATTCCTCTTTCTTTTAGCTTTTTAGCAAATTTAATAGCACCAATATTTTCACCAGATAATGATAATATAATAAATACATCATTTTCGCTTAACGAATCTAAAATAATTTCACTTTCAGTACTACCTTCTAGGTTATATATTAATTTATTACAAAATAACATAAGTCTTTTTAATTCTTTAGCAACATTTTTTTGAACCTCTCCAGTTCCATATACATATATCTTATCTGCATCATCAAGTAGTTCAAAAGCATATTTAAAATCTTTATTCCTTATTTTATCCATAGTGTTTTCTATACATTTACAGCTTTTTTTAATATCTTCTTCTTTAATCTTCCTCTTATTTTTGCTTTCCCATTTAAGATATACTTTCATTTCACTATATCCATCAAGTCCTAATTTATGAACAAATCTCAAAATTGTTGTATGAGATACATTACATTTTTCTGCCAACTGTTGTATAGACATATCTTTACACTGCTCTCTATGGTAAACTATATATCTCCATATGTAGAAGTCGTTTTCATTTAACTTATCGTAATTTTCTTCAACTAATTCCTCTAATCTCATAATTATTTTTTCCCCTCATCATATTATATCTAATACATATTAGCTATGCTTTCTGTTCATCTTTATACTCCATATACTTCATAAATAATATTTCAATTAATATAAAATATGCTGTTACAGATTCATACTCAATATTACTTGAAATGTCATCTATAATTGCTGTTGTTATATATAAATTTAAATCACTTATTCGTGCTAAAGAATTTTCTTTTAATCTTGTAATAGATAAAATAGTAACATTTTTCATTTTTAACTCTTTAGCTATTTCTAAAATACCTTCATTTTCCCCTGATACAGATATTAGTATACAAAGGTCATCTTCCCCTGCTATTCTAGTAACATTTTTTGCCTCAATATAGTTCCCTACATCATAAAAAATTTTATTTCCTGATAAAAAAGTTCTCTTAAGTTCTTTTCTAATTGATGATTGTACCATTCCCACACCATATACATATAAGCGCTTTGCTTTATCTATTCTTTTACATATTTCTGTACAATCTTTTTCTCTTATTCTTTTGATAACATCATAATAAGAATTGCATATAAAACTCAAATTGTTAGTATTTTCTGTAGCTTTTTCGTTATCTAACTTTAAATATACCTTTAACTCTCCATATCCCTTTAAAGAAAGCTTTTGAGCAAATCTAAGAATAGTTGTTCTTGAAACATTGCATTTATATGCCAATTGGTCTATAGTCATTCTTTCGCATTCTATTCTATTTTTAGAAATATAATTCCATATATATAAGTCATTATCATTTAACTGACTATAATATTTATTTATTAACATATCTAATTTCATAATTAGTAATCTCCTCAAAACCAATTTTAACCTTATCTTAATTTTTCTATATTTTTAATTTATTGTAAATAGTTTATTTAAAATATAAAAGATATGATGTAAGAAAAAAACCTTACATCATATCTTTGATTTATATTTATTATTTTAGTACTGGCCAGTATTCTCTATTAGCTTCTATTAAATCATCTAAGATTAATTTAGCAACTTTTGCACTTGGAACTGTTTTTGATAATGTTAATGCTTGCCATAATTTTTGGTAGCTTCCTTCTATCCAAGCTTCTACTGTTAATTTTTCTACACTTACTTGTTGCTCCATTAATCCTTTTTGGAATTGAGGTATAGCACCTTGGCATATTTTTTCATATCCATTGCTACCTACAATACAAGGAATCTCTACCATAGCAGTTCTATCAAAGTTTTCAATAGCTCCTTCATTAGGTACGATTAATAAAAATCTTTCTCTAGTATTTTCAGCTATTGCACAAGCTAAGTCAACAATATAACTTGCGTGAACATCTGGTTCAAATCCACAATTTTTACTTGTACCTTGATTTATTATTTCTCTACAAGCACCAAATACTTGTTTTTCTCTTCCATCCATAACTTCATTAGCACGAGTATATTCTCTATTTGAAGTTTCTACTACATAATCTGGATATAAGTAATATTTTAAATATGTGTTTGGAATTGTTGTTGGATCTACTGCATATACATCTTTTACTTTTTGGAAAGTATGAACCCAGCTTTCATCAACGTGTTGATTACTATCAGCTAATGCATCAGCAAATCCATTTACTGCAACATGCTCTTTAATTTGTGGCATTAAATCATTTCCATCTTTATCATAAATTTTTGACCACCAACCAAAGTGATTTAATCCATAATATGAAACTTGCATTTCTTTTCTTGATTTAAGTCCACACATATTTGCCATTTTTTCTTCTAAATCTATTGGCATATCACATATATTTAAAATCTTTGAATTTGGTCTTAATCTTCTTGTAGCTTCTGCCACTATTGCTGCTGGATTAGAATAATTTAACATCCATGCATTTGGTGAATATTGCTCCATATAATCTAATATTTCAATAACTCCACCAATTGAACGCATTCCATAAGCAATTCCTCCTGGTCCACAAGTTTCTTGACCTAAAACTCCATATCTTAGTGGTATTTTTTCATCCAGTTCTCTCATTGCATATTTTCCAACTCTAATATGAGCTAGTACAAAATCTATATCAGTGAAAGCTGTTTCTGGATCTGTTGTATAAGCAAATTCAACTTCTGGTGCATTTTCCTTTAAGTAAATTTGACAAGCCTTTGCTACTGTTTCTTGTCTATCTGCATCATTGTCATAAAATTTAATTGATCTAATTGGAAATCTATCCATATTGTCTAATAACATAAGTACTATTCCAGGTGTAAATGTACTTCCTCCACCTGCTATTGTAATTGAAAATCTTCTCTTTTCCATTATATATATCCTCCTCAATATCCCTTTTAAACTTATTTATTTAAGATTTATTTTCTCTCTATGAGTACATAATACTCCTCAAAATTCATCTATACAATATATTTGGAAGCTTTAGGAAATCTTATATACCATCAGTAGTTAATCACATTTTTTGTGACTTTTCACATAATATATTTTTATTTTTATAAAAGTTAAAAGAGCAACATATTAAAAATATATTGCTCTCTTTTATAAATATATTATTTTATTAAATTTTCTCCTGTCATTTCAGCTGGAGCTTCTAATCCCATTACATTTAACATAGTAGGAGCTATATCAGCTAATTTACCATTCTTTAAAGTTTTACCTTCAGTATGGTTTGAAACCCATACAAATGGTACTGGATCAGTAGTGTGAGCTGTGAATGGCTTACCATTTGAGTAATCAATCATAACTTCAGCATTACCATGGTCAGCTGTTATAAATACAGTTCCATCTAATTCTAATACTTTATCTACAACTTTACCTAAACATGTGTCAACTGCTTCAATAGCTTGTTTAGCAGCTTCTAAAACTCCTGTATGTCCAACCATATCAGGGTTAGCAAAGTTTAAGATAACCATATCATATTTTCCTGAATCTAATCTTGATATTAATTCTTCAGTTACTTCTGGAGCACTCATTTCAGGTTTTAAATCGTAAGTTGCAACTTTTGGAGATGCTATTAACGCTCTATCTTCACCTTCATTTTCTTTTTCTACTCCACCATTAAAGAAGAATGTAACGTGAGCATATTTTTCTGTTTCAGCAATTCTTAATTGGTTTAATCCTTTGCTTGCAACATACTCACCTAATGTATTTGTTATTGTTTGTGGTCTGTAAGCAACTTCAACACCTTCTAAAGTTTTATCGTATTGAGTCATAGTAACAAATACTAAATCTAAAGTTTCTCTGCTAAATCCATCAAATGTCTTATCATTGATAGCTCTAGTTATTTCTCTAGCTCTATCTGGTCTAAAGTTGAAGAATACTACTGAATCTCCATTCTTTATTTTACCATTTTCATTTACTACACATGGTAATACAAATTCATCTGATTTATTATCATGATAAGATGCTTCTAAAGCTTCTACAGCGCTAGCTGCTTTTTCGCCTTTTCCTAGAACCATAGCATTATATGCAAGTTCAACTCTTTCCCATCTGTTATCTCTATCCATAGCATAGTATCTACCTGATAAAGTAGCTATTTGTCCTACACCTATTTCAGCCATATAGCTTTCTAAATCTTTAACAAATTCAATTCCTGAACCTGGAGCAACATCTCTACCATCCATGAAGCAGTGAACATATACATTTTGAACTTCTTGCTCTTTAGCTAATCTTAATAAACCTTTTAAATGATCGATGTGAGAGTGAACTCCACCATCAGATAATAATCCCATTAAGTGTAAAGCTGCATTATTTTTCTTAGCATTATTCATTGCATCTAAAAGTGCTTCATTAGAGAAAAATCCACCATCTTGAATTTCTTTAGTTATTCTAGTTAATTCTTGATATATAATTCTTCCTGCACCTATATTTAAGTGTCCAACTTCTGAGTTACCCATTTGTCCTTCAGGTAATCCAACTGACATTCCACTTGCTTGTAATTCACTATGTGGATATTTAGCAACTAATTTGTCGAAGTTTTCTTTTTTTGCTGCTTCAACAGCATTTCCATCGCCTTTTGGAGCTATTCCAAATCCGTCTAATATCATTAACATTACTGGTTTCTTAGCCATAATTCCCTCCAAATATCGTAAATCATTTTTTATACAATAACGTAAATCATTGTAAAGTTCATCAATTAATGCTTTAAATAGATTAAAAATAATAAATTACTTTATATTTATTATCTTTAATTTAATTCACATTTATTATACTATAATTATACGCTTATAACAATAAAATAGCTATTTTTGTAAAGGCTTTCTTGCATAATTATAAGTTTCATAAGCTGTAATATTTTACTTAAAAAAAGAAGCCCTAAGGCTTCTCTTTATAATTAATAATTAACTATTTGTGCAAAATCAGTAGCAACTAAGCTAGCTCCACCAACTAAAGCACCATCTATATCAGACATAGCCATTTGAGCTTTGATTGTTCCTGGTTTAACTGATCCACCGTATTGGATTCTTATCTTATCAGCAACTTCTTTTCCGAACATTTCAGCTAAGATATTTCTAATAGCCATTATTGTTTCATTTGCTTGTTCATCAGTAGCAGTTTTACCTGTTCCTATAGCCCAAATTGGTTCGTAAGCTACAACAACTTTTTCTGCTAATTCTGGTGCTAAACCTTCTAAATCAGCTTTTATTTGAGCTCCAACAACTTCGTTAGTTGTTCCGTTTTCTCTTTCTTCTAAAGTTTCTCCACAGCAAAGGATTGGAGTTAAGTTGTGAGCAAATGCAGCTTTAACTTTTTTGTTTAAAGCTTCATCAGTTTCATTGAAGTATTCTCTTCTTTCACTATGTCCTAAAACAACATAGCTAACTCCCATAGCTTCAAGCATTCCTGGAGCGATTTCTCCTGTGAAAGCTCCTTTTTCTTCAAAGTGCATGTTTTGTGCAGCAACTTTGATGTTTGATCCTTCAACAGCTTTTAATACTGCATCTAAACATACAAATGTAGGACAAACTACTACATCACAAGTAGCTTCCTTTACTAATGGTTTTAATTCATTTATTAATTTAACAGCTTCTTCTGGAGTATAGTGCATTTTCCAGTTTCCAGCGATTATTGCTTTTCTCATTATATTCACCTCATGTATTTAATTATTAATTATTTATTATTTAAAGCAGCGATTCCTGGTAATACTTTACCTTCTAAGAATTCAAGTGAAGCTCCACCACCTGTAGAGATGTGAGTCATTTTATCTCCAAATCCTAAGATGTTAACAGCAGCAGCTGAGTCTCCTCCACCAATAACTGTTGTAGCATCTGCATCTGCCATAGCTTTAGCAACAGCAACTGTTCCTTTGTTGAAGTTTTCGAATTCGAATACTCCCATTGGTCCGTTCCAGATAACTGTCTTAGCATCTCTAACAGCTTCAGCATATAATTCTTCTGTCTTAGGTCCGATATCTAATCCCATAAATCCAGCTGGTATATTTTGATTTTCTGTTACAGTAGCTTCAACATCTTTGAATTCAGATGCTATTCTGTGATCTACTGGTAATAAGAATTTAACTCCGTTAGCTTCAGCTTTAGCTATCATTTCTTTAGCGTAGTCTAATCTATCATCTTCACATAAAGAAGTTCCTATTTCATATCCTTGAGCTTTTAAGAATGTGTAAGCCATTCCTCCACCAATGATTATTGTATCAACTTTTTCTAAAAGGTTGTTGATAACAGCTATTTTATCAGAAACTTTTGATCCACCTAATATAGCTACGAATGGTCTAACTGGATTGTTTACAGCTTCTCCTAAGAACTTTAATTCTTTTTGGATTAAATATCCACATACAGCTGTATCAACAAATTTTGTTACACCTTCAGTTGAAGAGTGAGCTCTATGTGCAGTTCCAAATGCATCATTAACATAGATATCGCAAAGACTAGCTAATTCCTTAGATAATTCTTCACCATTCTTAGTTTCTTCTTTTCTGCATCTAGTGTTTTCTAATAATACAACGTCTCCGTCTTTCATATCAGCAACAGCTTTTCTAGCATTTTCTCCAACTACTTCTTCATCTCTAGCAAAAACTACTTCTTTTCCTAACATTTCGCTTAATCTTACAGCAACTGGTGCTAATGTTTTATAAGCATCTTTTCCTAAGTGTGAGCTAAGTATAACTTTAGCTCCATTTTCAACTAAATATTTGATTGTTGGAAGAGCTCCTACTAATCTATTTTCATCTGTGATAACACCATCTTTTAGTGGTACGTTAAAGTCACATCTTACTAAAACTCTTTTTCCATTAACTTGAACATCTTCGATTGTTTTCTTATTAAAGCTCATTCTTTTCACCTCATAATTTATTAATAATCTTACTCATAATTTTAAAATAGGCCCGGTCTTATAAGTATGCCTTAGAGACCGGACCCGTTTTTTAGGATCTTATAAGAGTGCTTTTATAAGCATCTATATCCATATTTAATTTACTATTAAAATTAAGCTAATTCAGCGAAGTATTTAATAGTTCTAACCATTTGGCTAGTATATGAGTTTTCGTTGTCATACCATGAAACAACTTGTACTTGGTATAATCCTTCTCCGATTTCAGATACCATAGTTTGAGTTGCATCGAATAATGAACCGAATCTGCTTCCTATGATGTCTGAAGAAACTAATTCTTCTTCAGTGTAACCGAATGATTCATTTGAAGCAGCTTTCATAGCAGCGTTGATTCCTTCTACAGTTACATTTTCACCTTTAACAACAGCAACTAATATAGTAGTTGATCCTGTTGGAACTGGTACTCTTTGAGCAGATCCGATTAATTTTCCGTTTAATTCTGGAATAACTAATCCGATAGCTTTAGCAGCTCCTGTTGAGTTAGGTACTATGTTAACAGCACCAGCTCTAGCTCTTCTTAAATCACCTTTTCTTTGAGGACCATCTAAGATCATTTGGTCTCCAGTGTAAGCGTGAATTGTTGACATTATACCAGATTGGATTGGTGCAAAGTCATTTAAAGCTTTAGCCATTGGAGCTAAACAGTTAGTTGTACATGATGCAGCTGAGATTATGTTATCTTCAGCAGTTAATATATCTTGGTTTACGTTGAATACAACTGTTGGAAGGTCGTTTCCAGCTGGAGCTGATATAACAACTTTCTTAGCACCTGCTTCGATGTGAGCTTGAGATTTAGCTTTTGATACGTAGAATCCAGTACATTCTAATACTACGTCAACACCAATTTCTCCCCATGGTAATTTTGAAGCATCTGCTTCAGCATAGATTCTTATTTCTTTTCCATCTACAGTGATTGAGTTTTCTCCAGCAACAACTGTATCTCCTAAAGCGTATCTACCTTGTGCTGAATCATATTTTAATAAATGAGCTAACATTGATGGGCTTGTTAAATCGTTGATAGCAACTACTTCATACCCTTCTGCTCCAAACATTTGTCTAAATGCAAGACGTCCTATACGTCCAAAACCATTAATTGCAACTCTTACCATTACAATTACCTCCTAAATAATAAATATAATCTATTTAAAATAAAAATTTTAAAACTACTTTAACTTTGAGCTTTCATTATTTCCACTATTTTATTAGCTGCTGCTTCATCAGTTACTAAAACTGCATTACTGTCATTCATTTCAGTTGCTATTATAGCTTCTACTTTATTTTTTCCAGCTGCTACAGCAATATGCGTATTAATTTTTTTTGCATCATTTATTTTTATACCAAGTATAGTATTTTCAGATACAACTTTTGAATTTTTATCAAAATAACATCCATACGCTTCACCTATCGCACCTTTTCTTTCAAGCTCTGCAATAAATTTTTCAGATGCTCCTCTTTTTCCTGCCATATGAATAGCATTTCCTATACCATATATAAGTATGTCTGCTTTATGAATACAGTCTATAACATCTTTAATTTGCTTTTCTTTTAAAAGCCCATTTAAGACTTCCAAACTCACATTTTCTGGAATATGAAGTAATTTATAACTACCATTAACCTTTTGTGCTAATGCAGCTGCCAAAGTATTAGCTTGGCTCTCAACTTTCCTTCCCATTCCTCCTCTTGCAGGTAAAACAAGAACATTGGACACATTATTTATTTTAGGGAAAGCTTCAACTAGCTCTTTAACTGTGCTTCCACCTGTAATAGCTATTATACTATCATCTTTGATAATATCTTTTGCATAATTAGAAGCAGCTTTTCCCAACTCTTTTAATACATACGGATTACTTTCTACATCTCCTGGAACAATTATTACATCTTTTAATCCTAAAGATTTCTTAATAAATTCCTCAACGTCATTTAATCCTTTTATTTCATGCATAAAATCTTTTAATTGTTCTACTACCCTAATGCCTTCTTCAGTAACAGTCATTCCCGGAGTATTTATCTCAATTAAATTCTGATCTTTTAAAAAGTTAATCTCAGTACGCACAATCCTTTCACCTAATGAAAGTTCTGATGCTAAACCCCTTCTACCAATTGGCTGGTTGAAATATATAGTCCTTAGAATATTATATCTTTTCTCTAAGATATCTACCAATTCAGGAACTATCTTTTTCTGAACCGCTAATATTTCCTGCACTTCTAACCCTCCTTTTGGTCTAAAAGCGTCCCACTTGTAACTTTTTGTGTCCCGCATATATTATTATAAAACAGATTTTAGAATTTTTAAACCCTTTATAGTAAAATTTTATATATTTTTTTTATTCTGTAATTTTTCTTCTTTCTTATTTAGAAAAGCTAATTCCAATATGCTTTTTATATTTTGCCACAGCTATTCTAAATATATGTAATGTATTTTATAGAAATAAAAAAAAGCCCACTGGCTTTTTTATTTTTCAAAGAAGAATATTCCACAAGGTTTAATTCCAGAGTGAATTCCAACTGTGCATCCTACTTTTGCATCTATAAAATTTATATTTCTTTCTTGGAAATATATCTTTAATCCTTCATATACATCTTCATTTAAAAGGTCTAACAATACTATTGGTGAATCAAAATCAACATCAGCACTTTCAAAATCTGATATTAATTTCTTTAAAGCTTTTTTACTTCCTCTAACCTTATCTTTAACACAAATAGTACCATCTTTTACTTCTAGAATTAATCTTAATCCTAATACACTACCTATTGTTCCTGCTGTTTTTGATAATCTTCCACCTCTTACAAGGTTTTCTAGTGATTCAAAATTTAATGAGCATTTAATCTTAGGTATTGCTTTAATAATTTCTTCCTCAATTTCTTTTATTCCTAAGCCTGCATCTCTAAGTTCACAAGCCTTTAATGCTAATAACCCTAATCCAGATGTAACAAATCTAGAATCAATTACAACAATATCATCACTTTCTAACATATCTTTTGCTATACATGCTGATTGATATGTTCCACTCATATTTGAAGATAATGTTAATGCTACAATTTTATATCCATCATCTAAATACTTTTTAAAAGTTTCTTCAAATCTACTAGGAGTTACTTGAGCTGTTGTTGGTAAAATACCTGTAGCATCTATTTTATCAATCATTTCTTTCGTAGTAATTTCTACACCATCTAAGTAACTTTCTTCTCCAAAGTTTATTAATAACGGTAACACTTCAATATCTTTTTCTCTTATAAGCTCTGCCGGTAAGTCTAAAGTACTATCTGTTATAATTTTTATTTTTTTCATTAACAGTACCCCCATTTCTTATTTCATATTTGGAAAATCCATCTGTCTTAACGCTTCATAAGCTATTGCACACACTGTATTTGATAAATTTAAGCTTCTTGTACTAGTATTTATCATTGGTATTCTTATACCTTTATGTGCATTATGCACTTCTTCTGGAACTCCACTTGATTCTCTTCCGAACATAATAAAATCCCCTGGCTTATAACTTTCTTCATTATAGAACTTTCCTCCATGAGTTGTAGCTAGGAATATTCTTTTATCTCCATATTTAGCAATAAAATCTTCATAAGATTCATGTACTTCAAGCTTTAAATCTTTCCAGTAATCTAATCCTGACCTTTTAACAGCTTTATCATCTATGCTAAATCCTAAAGGTTTTATTAAATGTAAAACCGAATTTGTTAAAACACAAGTTCTAGCTATATTTCCGGTATTTTGTGGTATTTCTGGTTTATATAAAACTATATTTAAATTCAATGAATTCACCCTCCAAAAAGTAAAATGAAACTCTCTTACTTTAATATATGTATCTATCTATAAATTTTATAATACTATATGATTATTTATTAGTCAAAGCATTTTACAGAATGTTAATTTTAGGTAAAATTATGTTATCTATATATTTATGTTATTATTCTTAATAAAAAAGAAGCATAATACTTAAATATTATACTTCTTTGAAAAATAATAATTAATTTACACCATTAGCTTGGCTATTATTATTGGTAGTCTATGTAGTTGCTTTTTTAACTCCTACTTTTACTATAGTATTCATAGGTGCATAATAATCTGTTGAAATTAACTCTCTTCCTACTTCAGCACCATTTGAATAAGTAACTAAATATGCTTTTGATCTATATCCAGGCATACCACTTACAGTTGTAACTCTACTTCCTTCTGCAATTGTAGCATCATTGATATATTCTGTAGTATAATCTAGCTTTTCTGTAACTTCATTAACTAATTCGTAAGTATTACTTCCAAAAGCTTCTTTGTTTCCATAAATATTAAATACTATACTATCAGAAGTCATATATCCTTCAATATATACTGGAAAATCATATGTATTAATAAATCTGTAATCTATATCACCTTCATAAACAGTTGCATCTAAGCTAGGCTCCGAATAACTTACCATCATTGAATGGTTATATCTAAGTGAAGATTTTAAATTAGCTCTCATAGCTGCTCTATATAACGAAGTAGAAATATGACATACTCCTCCACCATATTCTTGCACTACTTCACCTGCAACATAAGCTCCCGCTTCCTTATATCCATTTTCTGGAGTTGTTTCTCCTATAGTTTTATTATAACTAAATTCATCTCCTGGCATTAAAAGTGTTCCATTAACTGAATTTGTAGCTATTTTCATATTGGTTACTCTACCAACTGCACTATTTACATAACTACCAGAAAAACTTGCTACTACACCATTGATTTTTTGTAACTCTCCTGCTGTAACTCTTGGTGCACTCTCTTCAAGTTCAGCAACTATAGCTTCTCCTTCTAAATTATCTGGAGAAATGCTTTCTTTTATTTTATCAGCTAACGTTTCCACATTTATTTTCTTACCAATAGTTTCATTAGTAATTGAAATAGCACCAGAATTAATATTTATAGTGGCATTTGTTGGCTCAACCTTTACTGAATCATTGATACTATTAGAGAATTCAGAAATTTTACCTTCATCATAAGTCAGTGAAGTTTTTAATTCATGATTTACACCATTTTTAATAATTAAAACTTTTTCAAATAAGTTAGCATCCTTTTTATAAGATAATGCTTCTTGAACAATTGACTCAACATCTATAGATGAATTTATATCATTGTAACTTAGCTGAAATTCCTGTTCTCCAACTCTAACTTTTATTAATTTATTATTAATTTGAGTTATTAATTGTGACTCTAAAGTAGATTTAGCTTCTTCATATGTCTGTCCTGATAAATCTACACCATAAGTGCTTATACCTGAATAAATCTTATTATTCCAAGAATCAACGTTATTTTTCACGCTAAATAGAAAACCTGTACCGCCTCCTACAATTATTACTAATACAGAAGCAATAAAAATTGCAATTTTCTTCTTATCCATAACAAATCCTATGAATTTATTTTTCTCTTTAGATTCTATATTATTCTCTTGCAAACAATATCCCTCCCCCATCTTTCACTAATCCGCCATAGTATAAAAATACATTTTTATACTACTTTTAATATTATAGTATATTATTTTGTCTAAAACAAGAATGAAAACTTTCCATATATTAAGCAATTTTAGCGTAAAAACAGAATATTTTTAATTTAATTATTACTTTCTTTTTAAAAAATAAAAGCCATCTACAATAGATAGCTTTTATTTTTGTTTTAAACTTTAATTTTGGCTCTTTTTGTAGAAACCTCTCCATCTTGATCAAATGCTTCTATACTTATATTTATATTACCCTTTGATGTGAATGGAAGCTCATTTATAGCAATTGAAAAACTAGTATCGTTAGCATCTACAGTTCCTATCCAATAATTATTAGCAAAAATATTATATCCAAGCAAATCAATATCTGAATTTTGAATCCAACTTATATTTATTATATTACCTCGTCTATTAGCCTGTAGACCCTTAACTACATCTGGTTGTGTTAGTAAATCTATGCTATTTGGTCCCCAGTTAGCATCTACCTTATTAGTTACTCCTGCAACTGTTGCACTTTCACTATATTGCCATATTCTCCACCTAGTCCATCCCCCTACATCTGGTGGTACATTAGGATTTCCAGGTATAGCAGTATATAAAGCTATCCAAAGTGGCATATTTTTTAGAGGATATCCTCTACCTTCAATATAAAAATTATTATATAACTGTACAAAAAATACTCCTGTATAAAGCATTAGTCTTCTTCTAGTTGCTTTTTCAAATCTCTTCCTAAATCTATCAACCCAATTAATCAAAGCTGTAGTAGAAATAGAATTATCCGTAGGTGCTTCTACATCTACTACTGGAAATAAATCTCCATAATTATTATCACCAAATCCTTGTTGCAACACATTAATAAAACCATCACATTGAGAATCAGCTGTGTTTAAGTCGTAACTAGGCACTGCAAAATGATATGCTCCTACTGGAATACCATAATTTCTTGCTTGTGAAGCAAAATCAATAAATTTTTTATCTGTTCTAAATCTTCCTGAAGCTGATCCTGATGCTCTTAAGTATAAAAAATCTACAGTTCTTGCTAAAACCGGAAAATCAACTCCCTGAGTATACTCATTTATATCTATACCAAAAAGACTTTTATCAGTTCTATTTTGCATAGCTCCTCCGCACATAAAATTTCCTTACTTTATAGCTTATTAATTTTTTTCTAAATAGTTTCCTAATTAGCTACAAAAAGATTTAAATTTAAAAGGCAGCTTAACTAACACTAGTTCAACTGCCTTAATAATTTTTTTAAACTGCTCTATTTACCTTTAAAGATGTTTCTATTATTAAATCTAAGAATTCTGAATAGCTATATCCCTGTCCTTTTGCACTTTTAGGGAAAAGACTTGCAGCTGTCATACCTGGAAGTGTATTTACTTCTAATATATAAGGAACTCCTTCCTTATTAATTATCATATCTATTCTTGAATAAACTTCACACTTAAGCGCTTTATAAGTCTTTAATGCCATTGCTTCAACCTCTTTATGTAAATCTTCTTCAAGTTCTACAAGTACTTCATCGGCTCCACCAGCTGAGTATTTTTGCGTGTAATCAAAGAAATCACTTTTAGGTTTTATTGCTATAATTGGGAAAAGCTTATTATCAAATACAGGGCAAGTAATTTCATCTCCATCAACAAATTCTTCTATCATTACTTCTGTATCCCATTTTAATCCTTCTTCTACAGCTTCCTTAACTTTTTCCTTATCATATATCTTAAAAGTAGCAACACTTGAACCACCATTAGTTGGCTTTATAAAAACAGGATACCCCATTTCCTCTATAGCTTCATAATCTATTTCTTCTATAGATTTTACATTAATCCATTTTGCAGTTCTTATACCATTAGCCGCTAAAACTACTTTTGTTAAATCCTTATCCATGCATAATGCTGAACTTAGTGGACCACATCCTGAGTATGGTATATCTAAAGTTTGTAGTACAGATTGAACTGTTCCATCTTCACCAAACTTACCATGTAATGCTAATAAAGCAAAATCTAAATCCTTTACTTTATTTATTATATCTGCCTTTTCATCAATAACTACTGGTACTACTTCGTACTTATTTTTATCTATATTTTCCATAATTGAATTTCCACTATTTAAAGAAATTTCTCTCTCTGAGGATATTCCCCCCATGATTACTCCAACTTTCATAAAACTCTACCTCCACATTATAAACTAAAAATATATCGCCTTCATTATCCATTTTCAATTAACTATTATATCATTATCTATATGTAATTAGAAGTTTACATAAATAAAAACTCTATTCTAAATACAATAGAGTTTTTATAGTTTACTTTAATTTATTTTCTTTATAATATTTACATCTAGATGTAAATGGACATTCATCACATTTAGGATTTCTCGCAGTACAACATCTTCTACCATGAAATATAAGTAAATGATGTGTAAGGCTCCATTCATTTTTAGGAAGCTCATTTTGTAATTGCTTTTCTACTTCTAATACATTATCTGAGTCTGCTAGTGCAAGCCTATTTGAAACTCTAAAAACATGTGTATCTACTGCAATAGATGGTACATTAAAAGCATTAGACAAAACTACATTAGCAGTCTTTCTTCCTGCACCAGCAAGCGTTACAAGCTCTTCCATTGTATCTGGAACTTCTCCATTATATTTATCTTTAAGCTGGTTACACATAATCATTAGGTTCTTTGCCTTATTTCTATATAAACCTATTTGCTTTATACGCTCCTCTAATTCATTAATGGACAAAGTAAGAAAAGTATCTACATCTGGATATTTTTCAAATAATTCCTTTGTAACTTCATTTACCTTTTTATCAGTAGTTTGAGCTGATAAAATTGTTGCTACTAACAATTGAAATGGCGTTTTATAATTCAATTCACATTTTGCATCAGGATACATTTCCTTCAGCTTTTCCAAAATAAATTTTGTCCTTTGTTTCATTATTAACACTTCCTTGCTTACTAAAATACTATATAACCCAAAGCCATTTTCATTAATTTTTATCATTTTTTAAAATATCAATATAATTATTTATATATGGAGATTCACCCTTAAACTCTTCAACATCATAATTTTCATTATGCATTTTAATTATTGCATTTCTTCTTATAACATTCTTTCCACGCCATCCACATGAAGTTTTTGCAATCTTTTCTTTAAAGACCTTATTATCCATATTTGCAAATATGTACGTTTCATCATTCATATATTCTAATGTTTTAAATTCTTCTAAAACATTAATTTTTACTGACTCATTATATGGACATTTAAGTTGACAAAAATCACAACCAAAAACATTACCTTTTAAAAGCTTAATTTCTTTATCATTTATATCTTTTTTCTGTGTAATATATGAAAGACATATATTAGGATTAATTCTACTTTTATTTATTGACTTTGTTGGACATTCTCTTATGCACATATCACACTCATTGCATTCAACAAATTTTTTTATATCTTGAAAACTTCTAACTTCACTACATTCTATTTTAGCATTAGTTATTATTTCGCCTAAAAATACATATGAGCCATATTTCTTAGTAACTATCATATTATTTCTTCCAATAAACCCTATACCAGCTAAATATGCTATATACCTTTCTGGTAAGTAATTACTATCAACAAAAGATTCTGCTTCCCACCCTAAAGAATTTATATAATTACATATTTTATATAAATATTCTTTTACAACCTTATGGTAGTCTCCTCTTTTAGTATATATAGAAAAACCATTATTATTTTCATAATCATCTTTGTGATAATAAGGGAAAGCTATAGATATTATAGTTTTCCCATCTTCCATATAAACTTTAGGATTTATTCTATTTTCAATTTCTTTTTCTTCAAATTCATTTTCTAAATTATTTTCTTTTCTATATTTATAAAACTCTACTAATTCTTCAAATCTCCTACATGGTATAAAACCTATAGTATCTAAACCTAGAGAATTACAGTATTCTATAATCTTATTCTTTATCATCTTAAATCACCATATGATTATATATTTTTCCTTTTATTCCTTTATGTTGGTTTATATCTATAATTTCATAATCTTCACTAGCTTTAATAATATTTCTAGCTGGAATACCTACAGCTGTAGCACCTTCTGGAACATCCTTTAAAACAACTGAATTAGATCCTATCTTGCTATTATCACCTATATTGATAGGTCCTAACACTTTAGCTCCTGCACCTATTATAACTTTATTACCTACAGTTGGGTGCCTCTTACCTTTATCCTTACCAGTACCACCTAAAGTAACTCCATGATATAAAGTTACATCATCACCAATTTCTGTAGTTTCTCCAATAACAACACCCATTCCATGATCTATAAAAAGACCCTTTCCAATAGTTGCACCAGGATGTATTTCAATTCCCGTAAAAAATCTAGACAACTGAGATATTATTCTAGCTAGTAAAAATATTTTTTTACTATATAAAAAATGTGAAATTCTATAAGCAATTAATGCATGAACTGAAGGATATACTAAAAAAACTTCTATCTTACTTCTAGCAGCAGGGTCATTTTCCATAATCCTGTTTAAATCATACTTTAAATTATCAAACATTTCCTTTATTTCTCCTTTTAGAAATATATGCTACTTTTTTACTTATCCGTATATGCCCATAGATATATATTTTTCTCCTCCATCTGGAGCAATAGCTAAAACTTTCTTACCTCTACCTATTGTTTTAGCTATTTCCATAGCTGCATATACAGCAGCTCCAGATGATATACCAATTAATACACTTTCTTTTTGTGCAAACTCTACAGCAATCCTTATAGCATCATCATCATCTACAGTCATTACTTCATCAATATATTTTCCTTCATAAATTCCTGGTATAAATCCTGCTCCAATACCTTGTATTTTATGTGCTCCAGGATTTCCTCCTGATATAACAGGTGAACTTTTTGGTTCTACAGCTACTACTTTTATATTGGGGTTTAATTCCTTTAATCTCTTTGCTATACCTGATATAGTTCCTCCTGTCCCTACACCTGCTACAAATACATCTAAATCCTTTATATCTTCATATATTTCATTTGCTGTTGTTTCATAGTGCTTTAATGAATTAGAGATATTTTCAAATTGCTGTGGCATAAAATATCCATACTTTTCTACCATTTCTTCAGCCTTTTCAATAGCTCCCTTCATCCCTTTTATTCCTTCTGTAAGAACTAATTCAGCACCATAAGCAGATATTAAATCTCTTCTTTCCTTACTCATTGTATCTGGCATAACAATTATTACTCTATATCCTTTTAATTTACCAATCATAGCTAGTGCTATACCAGTATTGCCACTTGTAGGTTCTACTATTACTGATCCTTGCTTTAATAATCCATCTTTTTCTGCTGCTTCAATCATCCCAAGTGCTGCTCTATCTTTAACACTGCCTCCTGGATTATACTTTTCTAATTTCACAAATACTTCTGCTGCATTTTGTAAATTGAATTTATTTAGCTTTAACACAGGTGTCTTTCCTATTAAGTCCAAAACATTGTTATAAATCATAATATTCCCTCCTTTAATATATAAAAAAAACTTCGCCTCTAAATTTAGAGACGAAGTAATAATCGCAGTTCCACTCTAATAGGTGAAGAGATTTCACCACCCTCTTCTCTCTTAAACCATCATTTATACTACTTTGCTTTTTCTATCGTTTTAATTCCGACTATTTAACTATTATTTATATATTATTATATGACTTTGATTTTAAATGTCAATGAAATCTATTTATTTTTTCTCTTCCAAATTGGGTATAATATCTCATCAATTAAATCATGAGTATTTACAACTCCTATAATAACTTCATTTTCATCTACAACTGGAATAGACATTAAATCATATTTTGCACATTTTTCTATAGCTTCATCTATATCTAAATCATACCTTATAGAATTAGTCTTTTCATTCATAATTTCCTTAACCTTAACTTCAGGACGATTTAAAATTAAATCCTTTAATGATACAACTCCTATGACTTCTTCTTTTTCACCCTTAATGAATATACTGTTAAATTCATCATCTTCATATTCTGTTTCTCTTAATATTTCTATTATTTCACCTATAGTTATATCTAAGTTAAAAGATATAAAATCTTTACTCATAATACTTCCTACAGTTTCATCTTCATATTGTAAAAGCTCCTTGACTTCCTTAGCATCTTCACTCTCTAAATTTACTAGTATTTTTTCTCTTTCATCATCATTTAAATCATCTAGTATATCTGCTATCTCATCATTAGGCATATTTTCAAGAACTTCTGCTGCTTTTTCTTCACTAAGCTCTTTAATTATGCTTCCTTTATATTCTGGTTCAATTTCTTCTAAGGTATCTGCTGCAAGGTCTTCATCTAATGATTCAAATACAAGCTTTCTTGAGCTATCATCAAGCTCTTCTAAAATATCTGCTAAATCTGCTGGATGTAGCGTTGATAATTTCTTGTAAGGAACAGATATCTTTAAATTATTATTTATCATTTCTAATGACTCAACATCATCCCACATAAGAACTCTATCTTCGTAATCCTTATTTATAATTTTATAAATGAATTTTCCTATTCCTTGACATCCCATTCTTCTAAATTTAGCTAATGGTCCTGTTTCAACAGCTATTACCCTATACTCTCCTGCAATTTCAGCAAGTCTTAAATCATCAACTCTTACAACTTGTTTTCCATTTATATCTACTATTCTTTTATCTAATAGATTTTCAGATAATAGATATGAATATGTTCTAGGTAGGATTTCCTTGCTTCCTCTTGTAAGTATCTTCACCTTATTATCAGAAGCATAAAAATTAATACTTCTAAATTCATAGTGAAAAGTATACCCATCTTTTTTAACTTTATAGCCTATTACTCTTGGATATCCTTCATCTGTTGTTACATAAATATCCTTTAATTCACCTAAAACATCATCAAATTCATCAAATATTTTTTTCCCTAAAATATTTGTAAATAAAAATACTGATAGTTTCTTCATAAAGCTTCCTCCTATATTATTAGAGAGGAGCTTATTTAACAGCATTCCCTCTAATAATCCCTATTCAATTTTTTTAAATTATTACTGTGAGGGACACCCTCCATTTAAATTCACCACCATTATTTAAAAATTTAATTTATAAGCATCAAAAAAGCCCATAATAGGGCATTTTCATATACTTATATTATATTACACTAGTTTTAAAAGGCAACTATTTTTTCCTTTTTGCTTATCAAAAATTACCCTAATAAATCAACTATTTAAAGGTATCTATCGATTTCATAACAACTATCAATATGATAATTTCACCAATAAAAGGATGAGGAAATATTTTTATTCCTCCTAAAAATAATATATACTCTATAACAAATACTACTGTTGAAAAAGTCAAAAGCTTCATTCCAAAAGTATTGCTATATGGCTTATCTATATTTATTAAAGCTATAACAGTAATTATTGCCATAACAATTAAATATATAAGACTTGGAATCATTGTATCTTTAAAAATGATTATGTAGCCAAATTCAGCATCTATATAGCTCTTTAAGTTATAAAAAGATATTAATAAGCAATATAGCCCTATCATCGATATCATCAAAATAAAATTGTAATCAAATCTTATACTTTCATTTCTTAAAAAAATATATAGTGTTCCAATAGCTAATAACGGAATTGCTATTATATCAATCATTGACATTGGTTTTAAAAAATACATTAGTTCCTGCTTTTCAATTAAAGATAACAATAGTAACGTAATATTTTTCACTAATAAAATTGTTAAAGAAATACTATAGTATTTCTTTATTTTAACTGGGCATCTTTTTATTGCTTTCATAATTAAATAAAATATTATAGTAATTATAAATAACAAAAGACATCATATGATCCTTATTTTTTTCATCATTTGTATG
>JAKSUK010000069.1 GCA_024409095.1 Clostridium sp. | reverse complement strand
AAAAAAATAAAAATCAAAAGAAGAGGTACTGCAAACCTGTATAAAATTTTGCTTGAGGTAATACATATAAGAAGTATCAAACCACAAAATAACATCAGCTGTGACATATGTTCACCCATTTTTTATTTCTATTTATTAATTATATTATCTAATACTCCTCTAATTACCTTATAAATTAAATATTAAGTTATTTTTGCTAACTACTTTTTACGATATAATTATTATATATTGCAAAAAAAGTAGAGTTTTAAATTTAAGGAGTGTTTCTTATTTTGATAAATGTAAAACATCAAAAAATTATTAATAAACAACTAAAAAAACTATCAAAAGCTGAAAAAAAGTTAACTGAACATAAAAAAGATAATATTATAAAAAAGAAGGTTAATCCCTATATTAATAAAATTGAAGATAAGATTCCTGAAAAGCTGCAATCTACCTTGGAAACTGCTTTTAAAAAAGGATTTCAGCTAATATTTGAAAAAGGTACTGATATAATAGAAAAAAGTTATAATAAAGATAAGATAAATTTAGATTTTGATGTTAATAATTATGCTGTAGATAAACATCTTACTAAAAAAAATATAAAAAAGGTTGATGTCTCAGCAAATTCTAAGATTATCTTAAATAAAACTATAAGTATAGTTGAAGGTAGTGCTTTGGGGATTTTAGGCATAGGACTTCCTGATATTCCAATATTTATAGGATTACTATTGAAAAGCATCTATGAAATAAGCTTAAGCTATGGATTTAATTATGAAAATGACAATGAAAAAGCATATATATTAAATATTATTTCTGGTGCTGTTACAAAAGATGAAGTGCGAAAAAAATATCTTGATACTGCTGATCAAATTGCCTTTAATATTGATAATAATCTTTCAGTATCTTATTCTTTAGATGCCTTATTAGATGAAACATCAAAAAATATGGCAACTTCTTTACTTACAGCAAAATTTATACAAGGATTACCTATTATAGGTGTTATAGGTGGACTTACTAACTTTTCAGCTATTAATACTATTAGTAAAATTGCAAAAATTAAATATAAAAAAAGATATCTTAACACTAAAAAATAGCTTTACAGCTATTTTTTAGCGCTTTATTATTTTTAAGTTCCACAAAAAGTTTTATATCCACAACTTGATTTGGGTGGTAGTTCTGTATAATATTTATTTATATTATCATAGTCAAAAGGATTTTTTAAAGCATGTAAAAGATGATTCATTACAGCATAATCATTTCTATTTACTGCTGCATCTAATACCTCCTCAACTCTATGGTTACGAGGAATTACAACTGGATTACTATTTTTCATCAAATTTCTTGCTTCATCTATACTCTTATTTTGTCTTTGCAATCTCTCCATCCATAATTGATGCCATTCTTCAAAATGTTTAGTTTTAAAAATGTCCATTTCTTCTAAATTATCAAGAGTTAAATTTAAAAAAGTATTCGTATAATCTGCTTTGCTTATTTCCATTATACTTAACAACCTCTTTATTAAATCTTTATCGCCTTCTTCTTTATTATATAATCCAAGCTTCATTCTCATTTCTGAGTACCAACTTTCAAAATATGTATCACTATAAAGCTTTAAAGCTTCTTCAGCCATTTTTACTGCTTCATCCTTATCATAACTGAAAAGTGGTAATAAACTTTCAGCAAATCTAGCTAAATTCCATGCACCAATTTTAGGTTGATTACCATAAGCATAGCGTCCCTCTCTATCTATTGAGCTAAAAACTGTGTTTGAATTATATGTATCCATAAAAGCACATGGTCCATAATCTATAGTTTCACCAGCTATTGAAACATTATCTGTATTCATAACTCCATGAATAAACCCAACACATTGCCACTTAGCAATAAGTTTAGCTTGTTTTTTTACTACTTCTTTAAGCAAATTATAATAAGGTTTATCATTCATATCAATTTTTTTATAATGTCTTTTTATTACATAATCAGCTAATGCTTTAATATCTTCCTTATCTCCAAACCTTGCTGCATACTCAAATGTTCCAACTCTTATATGACTTTGAGCTATACGAGTTAATACAGCTCCTGGTAAAATATTTTCCCTTATTACATTTTCCCCAGTTAGTACAACAGCAAGACTTCTTGTAGTAGGAATTCTAAGAAAATACATTCCTTCACTAATAATATACTCTCTTAACATAGGTCCTAAAGATGCTTTTCCATCTCCACCTCTAGAGTATTTAGTTCTTCCACTTCCTTTTAATTGAATATCATATCTTTCACCAGTTTTTGAAATAAATTCACCTAAAAGAACTGCCCTACCATCTCCTAGCATAGTAAAATAACCAAATTGATGCCCTGCATAAGCTTGTGCTATAGGAGTTGTCCCCTCTAAAATACTATTACCAGACATTACTTTTATACCATCTTTACTTTCTAGAAATTCTTTATCTAAACCTAGCATATTTGCCAATTCATCATTAAAAGCTACAAGCTCTGGATTTGGTACTTCTTCAGGATATTGCTTTTTATAAAATTTTTCAGGAAGGCTAATATATGTATTTTGTAACTTTAAATTATAGTTATCCATTTTTTCTCCTTTAATAAATATTTTTATTTGTAATTCATTTTTAGTTTATACTGAATAGTTTTTATTATCCTATTGATTATTTTGTCAATTATTCAATTTTATAGTAAAATAAAAGGTGTTCAATCATTTTTAGGAGGAATTCTTGATGAATAAAGTTGATAGGATGTATATAGGTAGAATTCCTAATGCATCTAGCTTAGCTCTTACAGGAGTTGGTGTAACTTTCCCCATTATAACAATAATAATGGCCTTTGCTAATTTATATGGAATGGGTGGTGCTCCACTTTGTTCAATAGAACGTGGAAAAGGTAATAATAAAAAAGCTGAAGAAATAATGGGTAATTCTTTTGCTCTTCTAACAATTACTGGATTAATACTTACTATTATCATATTAATTTTTAAAAAGCCACTACTATATCTTCTTTGTGCAAGCTATAATACATTTTCTTATGCTAATGATTATATAACAATTTATCTATTAGGAAGTATTTTTGTTATGATAAGCTTAGGTATGAATAGTTTTATTAATTCTCAAGGCTTTGGTCGTGTTGACATGATGACTATTTTGGTAGGTGCTATAACTAATATAATTTTAGATCCCATTTTTATTTTTGTACTACATATGGGAGTAAAAGGAGCAGCCTTAGCCACTATAATTTCACAGTTTTTATCAGCACTTTGGGTATTACGCTTTTTAACAAGTAATAACGCTATACTGAAATTAAAAATTAAATACTTTAAAATTAATATTATTCATTTTAAAAATATAATTTCCTTAGGTTTATCAGGATTTATTATGGCAATAACTAATAGTATTGTTCAAATGGTTTGTAACGTTACTCTTCAAAGTTATGGTGGAGATTTATATGTAGGAGTTATGACTGTACTTAATTCTATAAGAGAAATAATAACTATGCCTGTTCATGGTATTACAAGTGCATCACAACCTATACTTGGTTTTAATTTTGGAGCTAAAAAATATGCAAGAGTTAAAAGTGCCATTAAGTTCAGTTCTATTTCATGTATAGTTTATACTACATGTTCTTGGCTTATATTAATGAGTTTCCCTAAATTTTTCATCAAATTATTTAATAATGAAGTTAATTTAATTAATTTAGGTACTCATTGTATGAATATTTATTTCTTTGGATTCTTTATGATGTCGCTTCAAATGTCAGCTCAATCTATTTATGTAGCACTTGGAGAATCAAAAAAAGCTATATTTTTCTCCATACTTCGTAAAATAATCATTGTTGTTCCACTTACAATAATTCTTCCAAGATTATTTAATCTAGGAACAAATGGAGTATTTTTAGCAGAACCTATTTCTAACTTTATTGGTGGACTAGCTGCCTATTCAACCATGATATTAACTGTAATTAAAAGTCTTAATACTCAAATAAAAAAAGAAATTCCCATAAAGGTTTCTACTAACCCAACAGTTTCTATAAAATAAATTTAAAAAATTAATTAAGAAGTAAAAGATAAGAATATATAAACTATTAACTTATCTCTTACTCCTTTATGCTTTCTTAAACATTTTATAAATTTTCTTGTAAAATCTCTTCTAATATTTCTGCAGCATCTTCCACACAGCCTCTACAAGTACGCAATACTTGTCCAGTTCCTATACCTTTTAATTCTCTACACATTACAGTGGAATTTTTTTCTTTAAATCTCTTTTCTATTTCCTGTAATAACTCAATATCATTTTCATTCCATTCTGCTGGTTCTTGCATATTTCTATTACCTTTTATAAAATTAACTATAACATATGCACCCATTACTGCTCCACATACCTTATAAGCTCCACCACTATATTTTCTTACTATAGCTTTCATTGTTTCTTCATCAACATCAACTACATCACAAAATGCACAAGCAACTGCTTGTGAACATGTATATTTATTGCTATGTAGCTCTACAGCTTTTGCTTTTCTATCTATCATTTTTACACCTCTTCTTTATTTAATAAATTTACTTTTATAATTACAGTATACTAAAATTATTATATTTGTCATTTTTTTAAATAATTTCTTTATAAGTTTTTCTTAATATATTTTACACTCCTTATGAGTTATTGTATGATTAAAATATAAAATAATTTCAACTTCAACAAATTCTAAAGATTAAATTTTTGCATAAGAAAGGATAAATATTATGGCTAACATAGGAATATTTGACGTTTTAGGTCCAATTATGATTGGTCCATCATCATCACATACAGCTGGTGCTGCTAGACTAGGCAAAATAGCACGAACTATTGTAAACAAACCTATTAAAGATGTAACATTCTTGCTTCATGGTTCTTTTAAAGAAACTTATAAGGGCCATGGAACAGACCGTGCATTAGTTGCCGGTATCTTAGGAATGATGCCAGATGATGTAAGATTAAGAGATTCACTTACACTTGCTAATAAAGAAGGAATTAAAATAACTTTCTTGCCAGCCGATTTAGGACAAGTTCATCCTAATACAGTAAAATTTCTTATCACAGATTGTGACGATATAAATTGGGAAGTTCTTGGTTCATCTATTGGTGGTGGGCTAATTGAAATATATGAAGTAAACGGAAATAAAGTTAAGATAACTGGAGAATATCCAACTATTATTACATGTCATGATGATATTCCTGGTACTGTATCAAAAGTATCAACATTATTCTACAATAATGAAATAAACATAGCTCATATGACTTTAGTAAGAAGTCAAAAAGGTAAAGATGCTACTATGACTTTTGAAGTAGATAATAATGTATCAGAACAATTAATATCTTCAATTAAAGCAATTGAAGGTATTAACCATGTTATTTTAATAAATTCTTTAGGAGGTAAATAATAATGAATATTGCTAAATCTGGTCAAGAACTTTTAGAAATCTGTGCTGCTGAAAAAATTTCTTTAAGTGAATATGCTATTCGTCAAGAAATTGAGCTTAAAAATATTTCTCGTGAAGACCTTTTTGCTCAAATGAAATTAACTCTTGATGTTATGAAAGAATCGGCTACTGCTGGTAGAGAAAATAAAGTTTACTCTTTAAGTGGACTTATTGGTGGAGATGCTTACCGTCTTCAACAATACTGCAATACTGGAAAATCATTAATGGGTAATGGAATTGTTATGGCTATGGCTATGGCTATTTCTTCTTCAGAGGTAAATGGTGCTATGGGTAGAATAGTTGCTTGTCCAACAGCTGGTTCTTGTGGTATTCTTCCCGCAGTAATATTAACAGCTGGACAGTTATTAAATAAAACTGATGATGAATTAATTCAAGGTTTATTTGCAGCTTCTGCTATAGGAATGATTATTGGAATGAATGCTACATTTTCAGGTGCTGAAGGCGGATGTCAAGCTGAATGTGGTTCTGCTGCTGCTATGGCTTCTGGTGCTGTAGTTGAGCTTATGGGTGGAAGTCCAAAAATGAGTTTAGATGCTGCTGCCATCATTTTCAAGAATGTATTAGGACTTGTATGTGATCCTGTTGCTGGTCTTGTTGAAATACCTTGTGCAAAGAGAAATGTCTCTGGAGCAATAAATGCTTTATGTACTGCTGATATGGTTATGGCTGGTGTTGATTCAAAGATACCTTTTGATGATGCCGTTTCAGCTATGTATAAAGTTGGTACAAGCTTACCTGAAGAATTAAGAGAAACAGCTTTAGGTGGATGTGCTATTACACCAACTGGTAAATCACTTAAAGAAAAAGTATTTGGTAAAAATTAAAATATACTTAAATATTTAAAGAAGCTTTCCATTTAATGAAAAGCTTCTTTTCCTTTATAAACACTTACAAATTCAATTATAGCTTTACATATTGGTATAATAAATTTTTCTTTTTTAGTAAAACAATATAGTCCTTCATTTAAATAATTAGTTGCTTCATTTAATCCTAATAATCCCCAGAATACTCCAACAACAAATAATGCATCACTTTGCTTTATAATTATCCCTACAGCTACAGCAATAACTACTATTGCTCTTTCAAAGTTTTTCCCTTCTAAAGTTGCATAATCCTTTGTCTTTATTCCTTCTATCATCATTATTATTCCTTTTGCTAATAATACTATCCCACAAATACTTGGAACTAATCTATAAATTCGTTCATAATTAATGATACAAATAACTCCATTTAATATAGTTAATATTGCAGATATATAATCCAAATTTTTTTCTTTCATAAACGTAACCTTTCAATTTTCTTTTGTATATAAATACTTGCTTAATTTATAATTTAATTATTTTATTATAGAAAATCCTCTTTCATCATCTTCTGCAATATCAAGTTCATTAAATAAGCTCACTATTATTCCCTCATATTCTGCTGCACTTTTAGACTTCCTTATATACTTAGCAAACTTTTCACTATCTGCAAAGCTATGTATCATATAAAACCAAAATTCTTTCATTTTATATAAAGCATTTTTATCACCAGAAAGAACCTCTTTATATCTTGAATATATTTCATCATGGAAATTTTTTAAGATAGCCTTATCTACTATAGATTTATTTTTTATTTCTGCTATAAGACCTGGATTAGCCATAAGCCCTCTTCCAAGCATTACTGTTTCAATGCTTGGACATTCCTCTTTAAATTTTTCAAAATCTTTTACAGAAAAAATATCACCATTATAAACTATAGGATTTTTGCTTAACTTCATTGCATCCTTAAAGACTTCCATATTAGGCGTATTTTTATAAAAATCCTGCCTTATTCTTGGATGAATTATTAACTCTTCTAATGGATACTTATTAAATATTTTAATAAGCTCATAAAATTCATCTGATGAATCTCTACCAATTCTTGTTTTTAAAGATATTTTACAATTTGCCTTTGAAAATATCTCTTCTAAAAACATATCTAATTCTTCTCTTTTAGCTAAAAAACCTGATCCCTTAAATTTAGAAACCACAGTTCCTGATGGACATCCTAAATTTAAATTAATTTCATCATAT
>JAKSUK010000068.1 GCA_024409095.1 Clostridium sp. | reverse complement strand
ATGGAAAAAGAATTTAATAAATATATGAAATAGCAAGAGGGAGAGTGTGATGAAAGAAAGAACTCTAAGAATTTTAGAATTTAATAAAATTAAAGATAAAGTTGAAAAATATGCAATTACCTCAAGTGGAAAAGAAATGGTACATTCTCTAAAACCTTTTAAATCAATTTATGAAGTTGAAAAGAAACTTGAAGAAACAAATGAAGCTTTAGAGTTATTAATTACAAAAGGTGCACCTCCTTTTGAAGGGTTATATGATACAAGAGAAGTGATTGAGAGAGCTGGAAAGGGAGGAATTCTTACACCAAGTCAATTGTTAAAGATTGGTGGAATGCTTAGAGTTTCACGTAGATTTAAAGAATATATGAATAGGAAAGATGATGAAGTTGCATATAAGAATTTAGAGGATTTAGCTTATATACTAATTCCTATAAAATCGCTTGAAAATGATATTGAAACTGCAATAATATCTGAGGAAGAAATAAGTGATAAAGCAAGTTCAACACTTTATAATATAAGACGAAACTTAAAAGAGAAAAATTCTTCTGTTAGAGAAAAGATTAATTCTATAGTAAGGTCTAATTCTAAGTACTTACAAGATGCAATTTATACTATGAGAGGCGAGAGGTATGTATTGCCAGTTAAGGCTGAATATAAAGGTGCTGTACCAGGACTTGTTCATGATCAAAGTTCAACAGGTGCAACTTTATTTATAGAGCCTATGAGCCTTGTTAATTTAAATAATGAAATAAAAGAATTAATGCTAAAGGAAAAAGCAGAAATTGAAAGAATTTTAACAGTATTGTCAGCAAAAGTTACAGAACATATAAATGAATGCTTAAATAATTCAAAGATACTAACAGAGTTAGATTTTATTTTTGCAAAGGGAAAATATGC
Source organism: Clostridium sp. (assembly GCA_024409095.1). GTDB lineage: Bacteria > Bacillota > Clostridia > Clostridiales > Clostridiaceae > Clostridium. Next base: position 6,743 of record JAKSUK010000068.1, on the reverse strand, counting down.
TTCAGCTATAAATGCATTAAAGCCTAATGTTTCAAATGATAAAAGTTTTGAAATATTTGGTGCTAAGCATCCATTGATTAATCCTAAGGAAGTTGTACCATCTGATGTTTATTTAGGTAAAGATTTTACAACATTAATGATAACAGGTCCTAATACAGGTGGTAAAACAGTAACACTTAAGACTGTAGGGTTATTACACTTAATGGCTTTAAGTGGGCTTTTAATTCCAGCAAAAGATGGGTCTACTATAGGATTATTTAAAGAAATATATGCAGATATTGGAGACGAACAAAGTATAGAGCAATCATTATCTACTTTTTCATCTCATATGACTAATATAGTATCTATATTAGAAAAGGCAGATAAAGATTCACTTATAATTATTGATGAGTTAGGTTCTGGAACAGATCCAGCTGAAGGAGCTGCTTTAGCAATTTCAATTATTGAAGAATTAAAGAGCAGAGATGCAAGAGTTATGATTACAACTCATTATAGTGAATTAAAAGGATATGCACTAAATACTGAAGGTGTAGAAAATGCATCAGTAGAATTTGACGTTGAAACATTAAGACCAACATATAGATTACTTATAGGAGTACCAGGGAAATCTAATGCCTTTGAAATATCAAGAAGATTGGGATTAAATGATGATGTAATATCTAAAGCAAAGGAATATATGTCAAAAGATAATTTACAATTTGAAGACCTTATACGAGACTTACAAGAAAAAAGCATCATTGCTAATAATAATGCAAGAGAAGCAAAGATATTAAAGGAACAAGCAGAAAAGCTAAAATTAGAATACAATAAAAAACTTGATAAGATAAATAAGGTAAGAGAAAAAGCTTATGAGGAAGCTAGGCAAGAAGCTAAAAATATCATAAGTAATGCTAAGGATGAAGCAGATGAGATTGTAAAGGCTATGCGTGAACTGGAACGAATGGGTATAGCTGAAGGTGGAAGAAATAGACTTGAACAGGAAAGAAAGAAGCTTAAGGATAGTTTAGAAGCAAAAGAAGCTGCTTTAAGAACTGCTAGAGAAGAAAAGGGCGAAGTAATAACAAATGTTACGTTAGGTATGGAAGCTATGCTACCATCTTTAAATCAAAGAGTTGTTATTATATCTATGCCTGATAATAAGGGTGAAGTTCAAGTTGAAGCAGGTATAATGAAGATAAATGTTAAGCTTAAAGATTTAAGAAAAGTAGATGATGCACCTGTTAAAAAAGAAAAGAAAAAAAGAGAACTTAAACTGAATACTAAATCTATTGAAAGCAGAATTGACTTAAGGGGTATGGATTCAGAAGAAGCTTGTTATAGAACAGATAAATATCTAGATGAAGCATATATGTGCAATTTAGGTGAAGTTACTGTCGTACATGGTAAGGGTACTGGAGTTTTAAGAAAAGCAATCAATGATATGTTAAAAAGACATCCACATGTTAAATCATATAGACTTGGTGTATATGGAGAAGGTGGAGATGGAGTTACAATTGTTGAATTAAAATAAGATAAATTATTTAAAAGACCTCCCTACTATGCTATAATTATGCATAGCAGGGAGGTCTTAACTATGTATTTGATAAGTGCATGCTTATGTGGAGTCAACTGTAAATATAATGGTTCAAACAATTATAATCAAAAATGCAATAAATTATTTATGAGTGGGAAAGCAATATTGATATGTCCAGAACAATTAGGTGGACTTACTACACCAAGAGTGCCAAGTGAGCTTCAGGCAAATGCAAGAGATATTATTAAAAATAATGGCAAAGTTATTACAAAAGAAGGCCTGGATGTTACAATGGAATTTATTAAGGGGGCAAAGGAAGTGATGAAAATTGCAAAAAAGCTTCCTATTTCAGCAGCTATATTAAAAGAAGGCAGTCCATCTTGTGGAGTTAATTTTATATATGATGGCACTTTTAATGGAAATAGAATTAAAGGAAAAGGAATTACTACCGAAATGTTAAATGAAATAGGAATTAAGACCCTAAGTGAAAAGGATTTGGAGGTAAGTGGTTTATATGTTTAATTTTTTTAAGAGAAAAAAGAAAAAAGTAAATATTAGAATAGATGAACAGTTAGAAGCAAAAGATATTTATGAAGCATCGAGAGAAAGCGAAAATAATGATAAATACAGTTATGATTTTAATTTAACAAATATGGATTTTTATGAAAATACTTCTGAAAATTTAGAACAAAATTCATCTTTTGAAGTTAGTGAGAGAAATTATACAGAAGAAGAAATTCATAAAATAATTATACAACAAATTTTAAGAGTAATAGATAGTGGTGCAGATTTTAATTCTATGCAGACAGCAGCAGAAGAAGCTTGTAGAATTATCGGTAAGGAAAATGTTCCTCTGATAAGCACATATATAAAAGATAGAGTATCAAAACCTACATATATGAAAGGAAAGTTTGATGAATTAGGTCAATGGCCAATAGCAGTTGAAAATTCAGTATTATCTATTTTGTATAGCTTTAAAGAAGATGGTGTAGATGAGTTACTGAAAGTTGTTGATAGTGGAGGTAATGCTTGTTTAAAAGCAATTAATTTATTATGTAAACTTGCAGCAAAAGGAATTGAAAGAGAAAAAATAGTTGATTCACTTATTTATTTAATAAAGGTATTTGATGAAGAAGATAAGTATAAAGTTTTAGGATATTTTTCACAAATTAAAGGACATGGAAAAATAGAGAGACTATATGAATTATATTATAAAAAGTTTATTTTAGAAGGTAATTTAGATTCTGCTTATGATATAATATTAAATTTAATTAATATTAGAGGAAGATATACAAGAGAACAAATTATTTTTATAAAAGCATTAGCACTTTTTGATAGTGAGTTAGATACTAATATGATTTTAGAGGGAGAAGATGGAGTAGTTAGCTTTGCAAATGTTGATGAACAACTAAGGATTAAAGCAGCAATAAGTTTCTATTCTCTAAATAAAATGGATAGTGAGATAAATGAGAGATTATATTATTTAAAAAATAACTCTTTAGACTCTGAATTAAGAGCTTTCTTAAGTGAAACATTAGAGTAAGGTAGTAAAGGATTAAGTGAAATAAATCGCTTAATCCTTTATTATTTTATTCAACAGTAACTGATTTAGCTAGATTTCTTGGTTTATCAACATCACATCCCTTAAGTTTTGCAATATAGTAAGATAAAAGTTGAAGTGGTATTACACTTAAAAGAGGAGTTAATAAATCAATAGTCTTTGGAATATAAATAATATCATTTGTTATACTTTTTGCATATTCGCAACCATCATTAACAATAGCAAGAATATTTCCACCTCTAGTAGTTACTTCTTTTATATTACTAATCATTTTATCTTGTAATGCTTCTTGTGTTAATAAAGTAATAACAGAAGTACCTTTTTCAATTAATGCTATTGGTCCATGTTTAAGCTCTCCACCAGCATATGCTTCAGAATGAATATAAGAAATTTCTTTAAGCTTCAATGAGCCTTCAAGTGCTACAGCAAAATCTAATCCACGACCAAGGAAAAATAAATCTTTTTTATTGAAATGATATGATGCATATTTTTTTATATCATCTGAATTTTTTAATAATTCATCTATTTTATCTGGAATATTAATAAGTTCTTGTTTTATTGACTTAATTTCAGAAGAGGATAATAGTCCTTTTAGTTCTGCAAAATGTAGTGCTAATATATAGAAAGCTACTAACTGAGTTATATAAGCTTTAGTAGAAGCTACAGCAATTTCAGGTCCAGCTAAAGTATAAAATACATCATCAGCTTCTCTTGCTACAGAAGAACCTACTACATTAGTAATAGCTAGTACCCTTGCACCATGTTTTTTAGAATCTCTTAAAACAGCTAATGTATCCGCTGTTTCACCTGATTGAGATACAACAATCACTAATGTTTTATTTGTAATAATTGGATTTCTATATCTAAATTCTGATGCAATATCTGTTTCGACAGATATATTTGCAAGTTTTTCTATAGCATATTTGCCTACAATTCCAGCATGATATGCTGTTCCACAAGCAATAATATATATTTTATCGAAGTTAGCTAAGTCATTTTTTGTAAATTTAATTTTATCAAAAGAAATATTTTCATTTAAAGATATTTTACCAGATAAGGTATATCTTACAGCTTTAGGTTGCTCATGGATTTCTTTTAGCATAAAATCTTCATATCCACATTTTTCAGCTGCATCTACACTCCATGTTACATGAAAAATTTCTTTCTTAATAATTTCGTTATTTTTATTTCTTATATCTATGCCATCTTTTTTTAATGTTACAAATTCATTATCATTTAGTAAATATATATTTTTAGTATGGTTTAAAATCGCTGGAATATCTGAGGCGATAAAGTATTCGTTTTGTCCAATACCTATAATTAAAGGGCTGTCTTTTTTTACAGCTATAAGTTTATCAGGTTCAAGGCTACTAATAACTCCAATGGCAAAACTTCCTTTTAGTTTTGATGTAGCTTTAATAACTGCATCTAATAAATTATCATTATAATAATAGTCGATTAAATTTGGAATAATTTCAGTATCAGTTTGAGAATAAAATTTATATCCTTTTGAAATTAACCATTCTCTTAATTTTAAATAGTTTTCTATAATACCATTATGAACTACGCTTATAGTGAGTTTATTGTTAGAATGAGGATGAGCATTTATATCAGAAGGTTCACCGTGAGTAGCCCATCTTGTATGTCCAATACCAATAGTCCCTTCAATAGAATCAGTATTTAAGCTTTGTGTTAAATTTATCAATCGTCCTTTAAATTTTCGAATTTCAATTTTATTATTTAAGATTGCTACACCAGATGAGTCATAACCTCTATATTCTAATTTTTCAAGCCCTTTTATTAATATATCTGATGCTTGCTTATTACCTATATAGCCAACAATTCCACACATATTATTCTTCCTTTCAAAAGTATATTTTAGTTTTGGGAAAATAACTAGTGATAAAATTACAACTCTCTCAATTTCTAAAATAAATCTATATTATTAATATATATAAATAATATAGTGATATTGATACAATAAAATATAAGATAACCTAAAATATTAATGATACTATAGGTTATATTATATTTTCAAATATTTAAAATTTTAATTTTCTCTACAGTAGGATCTTCGGTACCTTGAACATATAAATTTGCTCTTTTTAAATCTTGAACATAAGCTATTATATCTTGGGTTATAATTTCTCCAGGACAAAGTAGAGGAATTCCAGGAGGATATGCAAGCAAAAATTCCCCGGAAATTTTTCCAAGGCTTTCTTCAAGTGTTACTGATTTTTTATTAGCATAAAAGGCTTCACGAGGATTTATAGTTTGAACAGGTATAGGAGGAATATCAATGAAATCAGGAATAGGATTATTTACACCAAAATATTCTTTAGATATTTCTTTTAAAGCTGCAAGTAACCTATCCATACCTTCTTTTGTATCGCCAAATGAACCAACTGCTAGCACGTTATAAAAATCAGATAGTTCCATTTGAATTGCATATTTTTCAGCCAATATCATATCTAATTGAAATCCTGTAATCCCTAAATCTCTACAAGAAATAGTTATTTTAGTAGGATCAAAAGCAAAAGAACCGGGCTCACCAAGTATTTCATCACCAAAACAATAAAATCCAGGTATTTCATTAATTTCATTTCTAATATAATTAGCTAATTCAATAGCATGATTTAATAATTCTTCACCATGTAGTGCTATCTGTCTACGAGCACAATCTAAAGACGCCATTAAAATATAACTAGGAGATGTTGTTTGTAAAAGATTAAGATTTCTTTGAACTCTATTAGGAGTTATAAATTTACTTTTTACGTGTATTAATGAAGCTTGAGTAAGTGAACCAATAATCTTATGTGTACTTTGAGAGCAAATATCAGCTCCTGCTTCTAGCGCTGGCATAGGCAAACTTTTTGAAAATGCTAAATGAGGTCCATGGGCTTCATCAACAATTAAAGGAATATTGTAACTATGAACTATTTCAGAAATCTTTTTAATATCTGTAGCTACACCATAATATGTTGGATTAATTAAAAGAACTGCTTTAGCATCTGAATTTTCTCTTAAGGTTTTTTCAATTGTTTCTGGTGATACACCATGAGCTATACCTAACTTTTTATCTAATTCAGGTTGCATAAAAATAGGGATAGCACCACTTAAAATTATTCCAGCAGTAACTGATTTATGTACATTCCTAGGAATTATTATTTTATCACCATCTGATACAACAGACATAATCATAGCTTGTATTGCGCCAGAAGTTCCATGAATTGAAAAGAAAGATGCATCAGCACCATAAGCATCAGCTGCAAGCATTTGAGCTTTTTTTATTGGTCCTGTAGGATGATGAAGACTATCTACTAGTTTAAATACAGTTACATCAATTTTAAATGGATTTTCTCCAATAAAATTTTTAAATTCTTTATCTATGCCAATACCTTTTTTATGTCCAGGTACATGAAAAGGTAATGTATTTTTATTTACATACTCCATTAATGCATTAAATAAAGGAGTTTCGTTTTGGTCAAGTTTATACAAAAAGTACACCTTCCTTCAAGTTAGTTGATAAATACTTCTTTAATAAAATTTTAAAGATTTTATAAATATAGTATATGCAGAATTGTAACTTTACTACATGTTATTTTAATCAAATATTGGTATAAAAGATAACAATGAATAAAAATAATTAAAATTGAGAATAATTACTTA
>JAKSUK010000067.1 GCA_024409095.1 Clostridium sp. | reverse complement strand
TGTATAATAATTAATAGTATTTAATAAAGGAGTCAAAAGATGAGAGATATAAGTAATTCAAAAGGGAAGATTTTTAGACATTTTAAGGGAGATTTATATTTAGTTGAAGATTTTGTAATTCATTCAGAAACACAGGAAAAGATGGTTCTTTATAGAGCACTTTATGAAAATTGCGGATTATTTGTAAGACCATATGATATGTTTATAGAAGAAGTTCCAGAAGGAAAAGCAAATCCAACAGGACAAAAATATAGATTTGAAGAATATCAAGTTAAAAGTGTAAAATAATAAGTAGCAGAACTATTTCTAAAGTTCTGCTACTTATATATTATTAATTAAAGAATATGTTTCTTAATTGCATGTACTACACCATTTTCATCATTGCTTTTAGCAATAAATCTAGCAGCTTTTTTTAAAGTGTCATGAGCATTAGCCATAGCATAACTATGGTAAGCACTTGACATCATTTCAAGGTCATTTAAATAATCACCAAAAACCATGGTTTCATTATAATCAATATTTAAAAGTTCTTGTATTTCATTTATAGCAACACCTTTATTTACACCTTTGGCAACCATATCAAGCCATATTTTACCTGAAACTGTTATTTGAACTTTATCTCTATATTCATTAAAATAGTTATTACTATTATTTTCAGAACCATTAAAATCACAAATTGTAACCTTTAGTATATCATCATCAACTGTTGTTAAGTCTTTAACTATTTTGTATCTTTCGTAATATTTAGCTGTTTCTTTTATTAATCTCTCATCATCATTTTCAATATAAGCTGAAGTTTTACCACATAATATTACATATGAATTAGGAATTGTTCTACCAATTTTAATTAGTTCTTTAGCAATGTTTTTTTCTAGAGCATTAACAATAAGCTCTGAACCCTTATAAACTACAAAAGTACCATTTTCAGCAATAAACATCATATCATCTTTTATATCTTTAAATCTTTCTAAAAGATTATAATATTGTCTTCCACTAGCCGCAGCAAAAATAATATCTTTTTCTTTTAGAGATTGAAATACGTTATAAAAATCTTTGTGTATTTCGTTATTAGAATTTAATAAAGTACCATCCATATCTGTTGCAATAAATTTTATCATAAAACACCTTCTTTAATACTATTTAATATCAATTATTATCGCTTTATTACATTTATTATCATTCTAGCATAAAAATAACTGTTAATCAATTTATTAAAGCAATGATTTATTAATTTTAGAATATAGTAAAATATAGAGTATTATTAGAGGAAATAAGGCATGTTTTATCAAAGGAGATTTTCATATGCACTTAACTTATTCAGATGGAAATTTAACTTCTACAGAATTAGTGAGATGTGCTAAAAAAAGAAAAGTTGATATAATAGCACTTACAGACCATAATAATTGTGATGGATTAGATGAAGCAATAAATGAAGCTAAAAGAATTGGTATAGTTGTTATACCAGCAGTAGAATTATCTACAAAATATAAAGAAGATAGGGTGCATATATTAGGATATTTTAAAGATGATAGTTATAAGAATGAACTTTTAAAGGAAGTTTTAAAAAAAGTAAAACAAAACAAGATAGATGATTTAAGAAGTATTTTTGGTAGTAAAATAAATTTTAATGGATATAAAAAGAAATTATATGTTGAAAGTGGTATTGAATTATTAAGATTTTTTGGTGCTTCAGTTGTACTTGCTCATCCAGTATTATTAAGTAAGGAATATTTTTTTAATATAGCCAATATGGGTTTTGATGGCATTGAGGCACGGTATTTTTTAAATACTGAAAAATATACAAAATTTTATATTGGATTTGCTAAAGAGAAAGGTTTATTATACAGCTGGTTCAGATTTTCATACTAAAATTGATGAATATAGGATTCATGGACTTATTGGAGATGTTTTTTAAATTCACAAGAAATTAAAGATTTTATTTCAAGGGCAGGACTTTCCATTTGGGTTAATGAATTTTTCATGTAGACAAGTGGTATGTTGTAAGTTATACTATATTAGACAATTATTAAAGTAATAGTATTGGTGGTATATAGATAATGTTTTTACTTATCTTTATACTTAGGAAGAGGGATGAAATTTCTCCACAGTGCCGCTACTGTAATTAGGGAGTATTAATTTAATTATGTCACTGAAGAATTTTGGGAAGGCAAATTAATATGTAGATCTATAAGTCAGGATACTAGCCAATATTATAATATCGATACTCTTCGGTAAAAGAGTGATATTAAAAAGTAAATATCAAACTTAAGAGTATCCTTATATCTTTAAATTTGTAAAATTAATTTAGATAAAAGGAGAAAAAAATGAAAAACTTAATAAGGAAAGCTACGACCTTGCTATGCAGTGTATTTGTTATAGCTTTAGTAGGTTGTGCAAAAAACGATTCTACAGTAAATTTAGTGGATGAGGTAAGTAGTGATTCACATTACCCTGTGACAATAACTACTTATAATTATGAAAAGGAAGCAATTGATGTTACTTTTACTAAGGCACCTGAAAAGGTTGTTGCAGTGTATCAAAATTCTATTGAAACACTATTAGCATTAGGATTAGAAGATAGAATAGTTGCAGCAGCTGGATTAGATCATGATGTAAAAAAAGAATATCAAGATGCTTTTAGTAAAGTAAATTATTTAGCAGAATTTACACCATCAAAAGAAAGTGTAATTATGGAACAGCCAGATTTTATTTTAGGATGGTATTCATTATTTGATGAAAAGAATTTAGGTGATGTTGATTACTGGCATGAAAATGGGACAAATACTTATATGTCTTTAAATAGTGGAGTATCACAAGAAAGAACGATAGAAAATGAAATAATCGATATATTAAATTTAGGAAAAATATTTAATGTTGAAGATAAAGCCGAATTACTTGTTAAAGAAATTAAATCTAAGTTAGAAAGTATTGAGTTAAATGAAGATAATAATCAAAGCACTATGGTTATAGAATTCTTTGATGATGAAATATATACTTATGGAGCAAATACTTTAGTTGGAGATATGGTAACTAAACTTCAGGGAAATATTTTAAATCCAGCAGGTGGAAATATTGGTATTGAAGACTTGCTAAATTTAAATCCTGATTGCATATTTATTTCTTATATGGATGGAGGAAATGAAAATATTCCAACTGAAGAAATAAATAAGGTTTTAAATAATCCTGCTCTTGCAAGCCTTTCAGCAGTAAAAAATAATAGGGTTTATGCAATTCCTTTAGGAGAAATGTATGCAAGTGGAATAAGGACAATAGATGGTTTAAATACCATATCAAATGGATTATATGGAAATGAATAATAGTAAATTTAAAGAAGTGCCTATGTATGTAGGTGCTTCTATTATACTTTTTGCAATACTTATAATATCTATTGCTTTTGCAGTTACCATAGGGTCAGTAGATATAAGTATTAAGGAAGTATATGAAGTGATTTTTTATAAGTTTTTTGATATAAAAAACGGTGCAGAGATACCTAGAGCAGTATCAGATGTTATTATGCTTATAAGACTTCCAAGGATAATTTTAGCTATTGCAGTTGGTATTGGATTATCTGTTTGTGGAGCAGTTATGCAAGCTATAGTTAAAAATCCACTTGCAGATCCATATATTTTAGGGATTTCTTCGGGAGCATCATTAGGAGCAAACTTAGCAATAATTATGGGTGTAGGAACTATGTTTGGAAGTAATTATATAGGGATAATGGGCTTTTTAGGAGCTTTTATAGTTTCTATGTTAGTATTAGCTTTATCTAATGTAGGTGGGAGAAGTAGCTCTGTAAAATTGCTTTTATCCGGTATGGCATTAAGTTCTGTATGTAGTGCATTTTCAAGTTTTATAATATATATTTCAAATGATTCGCAAAAGCTTAAAAGTGTAACCTTTTGGCTTATGGGAAGTCTTGCAGGTGCAAAATGGAGTGAAATAGCATTAATTTTTCCTATTGTACTTGTAGCATCTATATTTTTTATGAGCCAATACAGAATTTTGAACTTAATGCTTTTGGGAGATGAAACGGCTATTACTTTAGGAACAGATTTACAATACTATAGAGTTATATATTTAATTATTGCATCATTAATTATAGGCATTATTGTATATGCATCAGGAATGATTGGTTTTATAGGACTTATTATACCACATATAGTAAGGATGATTTTTGGTACAGACCATAAGAAAGTTATTCCTATTTCTGGACTTCTAGGAGCAGTCGTTTTAATTTGGGCGGATGTTTTAAGTAGAATAATAATTAAAGGAACAGAAATTCCTATAGGAATTTTAATATCTATTATAGGAGCACCTTCATTTGTATATCTTATGATAAGTAAAACATATGACTTTGGAGGTAAAAAATAATGAAGATAAGTGCTGAAAATATAAAAGTAGTAATAGATAATAAGGAAATAGTACATGGAATAGATATAGAAGTAGATAATAAGGAGTTTGTAGGTATAATAGGACCTAATGGAAGTGGAAAATCTACATTTTTAAAAACTATTTATAGAGTGCTAAAGCCAACATCAGGAATTATAAGTTTAGATGAGAAAAGTATAGATAGATTATCTATAAAAGAAAGTTCTAAAATGATAGCTGTTTTAGCACAACATAATAATTATGATTTTGATTTCACTGTAAGTGATATGGTATTAATGGGTAGAGCTCCATATAAATCTTTTTTAGAAAGAGATAATAAAAATGATTATGATATTACAAATGATGCACTAAAAAAGGTAGGATTATTAGAATTGAAAGAAAGAAGTTTTAATAGTCTATCAGGTGGAGAAAAGCAAAGAGTAATTCTTGCAAGGGCATTAGCACAAGAAAGTAGATGTATGATACTTGATGAACCTACAAATCATTTAGATATAAAATATCAATTACAGCTGTTAAGTATTGTTAAAAAACTTGGCATAGAAGTAGTTGCAGCTATACATGATTTAAATATTGCTGCAATGTATTGTGATAAGATTTATGTTTTAAAAGATGGCAAAGTAGTTGCATCAGGTAAACCAGTAGATATATTGACTAGTGATTTGATTAGAGAAGTATATGAAGTAGAGTCAGAAGTTAAATTAATTAATGGTAGAGTTCATATAACTTATATTCCATTTTAAAATTACTAATTTTTAATATAACACCTTCATTTAGATAATTTTATAAGTGAAGGTGTTATAATTTTTGATAGTAAAATATGGTATTTAAAACATAAAAAGTATAAAATTCTTAGAAAATCATTAATTGTAAAGAAATTAATGATGAAAAAATACAATTACTATGATATAATTATCAACGGGATATAAAATATGGAAAAAAGTATGGTGAGGATTATAAGAAAAATAATGTATATTTAATATTAAAGCGCCAGAACTTAAGTTAAAGTAAATTAACTTTAAAGACTTAGAAGTTCGCTTAAGTTGACGAGGATGGGGAGTATCGAAATTTCGGCGGATGCCCCACGGTATTTGTATACTACCGTTAAAAATTGATAAACCTAGAAAGTGATTTCTAGAACAGGTTCAATTGGGTGTACAACCTTCATTTGAGATTTTTGATTTCTGAGAATATTATATCTCTATTTAAATGTGTGTTAGAACGGAGTCTTAAAGAAGCAAAATTATTTTTATAAATGAAAGGGAGAAATTAATATGTGCGGAATAGTAGGATATATTGGAGATAAGAATGCAACAAAATTTTTAATAGAAGGATTATCAAAGCTTGAGTATAGAGGGTATGACTCAGCAGGTATAGCAGTAGTTAATAACGGAGATGTAACAATAGTTAAGCATAAGGGGCGTTTAGCTAATCTTTCAGGAGAATTAGAAAAGAAACCAGTTGAAGGAACAATAGGAATTGGACATACAAGATGGGCAACTCACGGAGAACCATCAGACGTTAACTCACATCCACATCAAACTTCAAAAGGAGATATTACAGTAGTTCATAATGGTATAATAGAAAATTATAATGAATTAACTAAATTCCTTAAAGAGCAAGGATATGAGTTTAAATCAGCTACAGATACAGAAGTTATACCAAATTTAATTCACTACTACTATGAAGGTGATTTATTTAAAGCAGTATCAAAAACTATAGAAAAGTTAGAAGGAAGCTATGCTTTAGGAGTAGTTTGTGGAGAAGAACCAAATAAAATAATAGCAGTAAGAAAAGATAGCCCATTAATAGTTGGTATTGGAGAAGGAGAAACATTTATAGCTTCAGATATTCCAGCTGTATTAAGTTATACAAGAGATATATATCTTTTAGAAGATAAAGAAATAGTTATACTTACTGAAGATGGTGCAGAAGTATTTACTCCAGAAGGAGAAAAAATATCAAAAGAAGTATATAAAGTAACATGGAATGAAGATGCAGCAGAAAAAGGTGGATATGATTCATTCATGTTAAAAGAAATACATGAACAACCAAAAGCTATTAGAGATACAATGACAGGAAGAGTTTCATTAAATGAAAAAGTTAAATTTGAAGATTTTAATTTAACTTTAGAAGAATTAAATGAAATAGATAGAATTTATATTATAGCATGTGGAACAGCATATAATGCTGGTTTAATGGGGAAAGTAGCTATAGAAAAATTAGCTAAAATTCCAGTAGAAGTTGAAATAGCATCAGAATTTAGATACAGAGAACCATTAGTAACTAACAAGACTTTAATAATTACATTAAGTCAATCAGGTGAAACAGCTGATACTTTAGCAGTGTTAAGAGATGCTAAAAAGGTAGGAGCTAAAACTTTAGCAGTAACTAATGTTGTTGGAAGCAGTATTTCAAGAGAAGCTGACAATGTAATTTATACTATGGCAGGTCCAGAAATAGCAGTTGCATCTACAAAAGCATATACAACTCAAACTGTAGTAATGAACTTACTTGGAATGTACTTTGCTGATTTAAAAGGAATATTAGACCCAGCAATAGAAAAGGAAATGAAAGAAGCATTATTAAGCTTACCAGAAAAAATAGAGCAAGTATTAGAAATGAAATCAGAAGTTGCTGAAATTGGTAAGATATTATCTAAAGAAAAAGATTTATTCTATTTAGGTAGAGGCGTTGACTATGCATTAGTTGTAGAAGGTTCATTAAAGGTTAAAGAAATATCTTATATCCATTCAGAAGCTTATGCTGGTGGAGAGCTTAAACACGGAACAATTGCATTAATTGAACCAGGAACAAAAGTTATAGCAGCATTAACTCAAACTCAATTAAAAGATAAGATGATTAGCAATATAAGAGAAGTTAAATCTAGAGGTGCAGAAATTATTGCAATTGCATATGATGATGAAGAATTAGATTTAGAAGTATTTGATAAGGTACTAAGAATTCCTAGAATTTCTACTATAATAGCACCAATTTTAGGAGCAGTTCAATTACAATTAATGGCTTACTATGTTGCAAAAGAAAAAGGATGCGATATAGATAAACCAAGAAACTTAGCTAAATCAGTTACAGTTGAATAATATATAAAAGTATGTGAAAAAAAGTTAAGCATTTTAATTATTTATAATGCTTAACTTTTTTAATATATTTATATATTTTAAGCATATTCTATCCTAAGTTTAAATATTTTATTATATTTAAGATAGTGTAAAGTTTCGTATGAAAAAATAGCATAGGGCTAATTTGGCATAATAA
>JAKSUK010000066.1 GCA_024409095.1 Clostridium sp. | reverse complement strand
GTTAATAATAGTAATAGCATTAATTATATTAACTTTAAGACTTAGTGAAAATAAATATAATCAAATAAATGATATAAAAAATATAAAAATTATAGATAAAGTTCAGTTATCAAAAGATAATTCTATTTTTATTTTGAAAATCTTAAATAAGGGATACATAGCTTCAGTTTCTTCATCAAGAACTGATTTATTAAAAGAATTATCAGAAGAGGAAATAACTTTATTAGAGCAAAATAAGAAAAATGAATTAAGAAAAGTTACTGAAAAATATAATGAATTACTTAATAAAAGTAAAGATGTACTATTTAAAATAAAAAAAGGAAAAAAGTATGATGAAAATTAAAAGAAATTATAAAATAATAGCTTTCTTAAGTATTGCTATATTTCTTGCCTTTTCAAAACCAGCTTTAGCAGCACCTGAAGCATTAAATATACCACCTGTAAATTTTTCAGTAGATGGTCAACAAAGCAATGCTGATTATGTTGATAATATAAAGATATTTATATTTTTAACAATATTAACATTACTACCATCATTTGTGATAATGATGACGTCATTTACAAGAATTACAGTAGTATTTTCTTTATTAAAAAATGCTATAGGTGCACAGCAATCAATACCTAGTCAAGTATTGGTAGGACTAGCAATTTTTTTAACAATATTTATAATGCAGCCAGTATATTCAGAAATAAATGAAACAGCATTTAAGCCTTATGCTAATGAGGAAATAACATTTCAAACAGCAATGGATAGAGCTTCGTTGCCATTAAAGAGTTTTATGCTAAAAGAAACAAGGCAAAAAGATTTACAGCTTTTTATAGATGCGGCTAATATAAATGATGAAGAATTAAGCAGAGAAAATATTCCGCTTTATGCAGTTGTTCCAGCTTTTGCAATAAGTGAGTTAAAAACAGCATTTCAAATAGGATTTTTATTATTTGTACCGTTCTTAATAATAGATATGATAGTAGGTAGTGTATTAATGTCTATGGGGATGATGATGCTTCCGCCAACAGTAATATCATTGGCATTTAAGATTTTATTATTTGTTATGGTAGATGGGTGGAACTTATTAATTAAATCTTTAATTCAAAGTTTTTCGTGAGGTGAATAAAAAATGAGTGAAGTATTATTGAACGGAATAGTAAAAGACTCCATAATGCTAGTAATAAAAGTGGCAGGACCTTTTTTAGCAACAGGATTAATTATAGGACTTATAGTAAGTATTATTCAAGCTACAACTCAGATACAAGAACAAACGCTGACATTTGTTCCTAAATTAATAGGAATATGTGCTGTAGGATTATTTTTAGCTTCATGGATATCTGAAACTGTTGTAAAGTATACAGAAAGTATATTTAATATTATAAGTAAGATATCGTAGGAGGGAAAATGATAAATACATCAATTTTTTTAACTCTTACATTTATATTCGTAAGATTGTCAGCATTCTTTATACTTTTTAATATAATTTTTCCAAGTGGAACCCCTAAAGCAATGAAGTTATTTATACCAATGATTTTAGCGTTTATAATAAGTGGTTCCATTTCTGGCGTAGATGTCAATTTATTAAATAGTAATTACGATTTGATGATATATTTTGCATGTGAAGTTTTAACTGGTGCAATTTTAGGAATAGTAACTAATATTTTATTTCAAATATTAAAGTTCTCAGGAAGCTGGATAGATCTTCATATAGGATTTAGTATGCTATCATTAACAGATGCTACAGCGGCTTCTACAACAACAGCTACAGGAAAGCTTTTGGAGTATTTTTCTTTAGTGCTGTTTTTTATAACAGATTCACATCACTTACTAATCAAATCATTAATTGAAAGTTTCTCTATAGTATCAATTGGATCTTCTATTATTTCACAAGAATCTATGTGGAATTGTATGCAAATAATAATTGAATATTTTTTTATAGGAGTTAAAATTGCATTACCAATAGTTCTTGTAATTATAATTACTGATTTATGTATGGGACTAGTTTCAAGAGTAGTACCACAAATTAATGTAATGATTTTGGGAATGCCTGTAAAAATGATAGTTGGTCTTTTAATGATAACATTATCTATAGGCTTAATTGGAAAGGTATTTGTAAGTGCTTTAAGTTATCTTCCATCAATTATTAGAAAAATATTAACAGTAGCTCCAGTAGCTTTAATATTTATGTCTGATGATAAAACAGAAGAAGCAACTCCAAAGAAAAAATCAGATGCAAGAAAAAAAGGCCAAATTGCAAGAAGTAAAGATGTTGGAACAGCACTTACTACAATAGCAACGCTATTGGTTATTACTGCTTTTAGTGGAAAAATAGTTGATAGCTTTAAGTCTATTATAATTTATTATTTAGGAAATTTAAGTAATGTTGAATTAAGCAAAAGCACTTTAAAAGTTATAACTAAAAATTCTTTTACTAGTTTCACTTCAACTATTTTATTAGTTGTGATTCCAATAATGATAGCAGGTATAATAGCTAGTTTAATGCAAAGTGGTTTTTTATTTACAGCAGAAGGATTGAAACCATCTTTTGGAAAGCTTAATCCTTTAAATGGATTTAAAAATATGTTTTCAAAGAAAAGTGCTTTTGATCTTTTAAAAAATTTAGTTGTAGTTTCTATAGTTACATTTATTGGCTATTCATATATGAAGGATAATTATAGAAACATATTACAAATATCATCTTTATATGAAGGTAGCATTGGAGTAGAAATAAAAAATATAGTAGTAGGATTATTTACTAAGATAGTAGTGCTTTTAGTTATACTTGCAGCTACAGATTACTTTGTTCAATTTAGATTTCATAAAAAAGAATTAATGATGTCGAAACAGGAAATCAAAGATGAATATAAGCAAGCTGAAGGAGATCAACAAGTAAAAGGTAGAATAAAGCAAAAGCAAAGAGAAATGTCAAGACAGAGAATGATGAGTGCTGTTGGAGATGCTACAGTAGTTATAACTAATCCAACTCATATAGCAGTAGCTATTAAATATGAAGAGAGCGGAAATAATGCACCAAAGCTTGTAGCAAAAGGAGCAGATTATTTAGCTATTAAAATTAAAGAAAAAGCTACTGAAAACAATGTACCTATAATAGAAAATAAACCTTTAGCAAGAATGATTTATAAAGAAGTTGAATTAGAACGAGAAATACCACATGAAATGTATCAAGCAGTGGCAGAAATTCTTGTAGCTATATATAAAATGAAAGATAAGAAGAAAAACTAAAAGATAAAAGGGGGAATTCAAGTGGACATTATAAAAAAGTTTAACTTAAAAGAAAACTTAGATGTGCTCGTTGCTTTTGGGGTAATAGGTATAGTACTTATGATAATAATACCACTACCATCAATAGTTTTAGATATTTTACTAGCACTTAACATAACATTATCTATAGTTGTAATAATGATTACAATGTTTACTACTAGTGTTTTAGAATTATCAGTATTCCCAACATTATTATTGGTACTTACTTTATTTAGACTAGGGCTTAATATTTCTTCTACAAGACTTATATTAAGTAAAGGAAATGCAGGAAGTATAATAACAGCCTTTGGAGACTTCGTTGTTGGAGGAAATTATGTAGTTGGGGTTATTATATTCTTAATAATAATCATAATACAATTCCTTGTTATAACTAATGGGTCAGGAAGAGTTGCAGAAGTATCAGCAAGATTTACATTAGATGCTATGCCAGGGAAGCAAATGAGTATTGATGCTGATTTAAATTCAGGCTTAATTGATGAAGCAACTGCTAAAAAAAGAAGAGCTGATTTACAAGCAGAAGCAGATTTTTATGGAACAATGGATGGGGCATCTAAGTTCGTAAAAGGAGATGCAATAGCAGGTATAATTATTACAGTAATAAATGTTGTAGGTGGAATTGTTATTGGAATGACTCAAATGGGAATGTCAGCAGGAGATGCAGCAAGTCAATTCCTTATATTAACTATAGGAGATGGGCTTGTAAGTCAGGTACCAGCTCTTCTTATATCAACTGCAGCAGGTATTCTTGTAACAAGATCAAATTCTAAGAATAATTTTGGTAAAACTATAACTACTCAATTAACAGCATTTCCAGTAGCACTTGGAATTGCAGCAGCAATTATGTTTGCTTTTGCAATAATACCTTCAATGCCAACTATTCCTTTTGCATTAGCAGGAATATCTATGGGAACACTTGCAGTTATGCTTGTAAAAGAAGAAGAAAAGAAGCAAGAAGTAGCTATGGTTCAAGAAGTTGAAAAGCAAGAAGAAGAAATAAGAAAAGAACCAGAAAATGTAATGAATTTAATATCTGTAGAGCCAATGGAAGTTGAGATAGGATATGGATTAATTGCACTTGCAGATGAAAGAAATGGTGGAGATTTATTACAAAGAATAGCTTCAGTAAGAAGACAATGTGCAATTGAAATGGGAATAATTGTACAACCTATTAGAATAAGAGATAATCTTCAATTAAAAAATAATGAATATATACTTAAAATAAGAGGAACTGTAATAGTTTCATCTGAATTAATGCCAAATATGCTTCTTTGTATGGATCCATCTGGTGAAGGCGGAAGTATGCCAGGTATTAAGACTATAGAACCTACATTTGGGCTTCCAGCTGTATGGATTAACTTAGATCAAAAAGAAGAAGCTGAAATAAGAGGATTTACAGTTGTAGACCCTATTACAGTGATGGTTACACATTTAACTGAAACTATAAAATCTCATGCACATGAATTATTAGGCCGCCAAGAGGTAAAAATGATAGTAGATAATATGAGAGAAAAATATAATACAGTTGTGGATGAGTTGATTCCAGATTTAATGACTATAGGTGAAGTTCAAAAAGTATTACAAAATTTATTAAGAGAAAAAGTTCCAATAAAAGATACGGTAACAATATTAGAATCTTTAGCAGATAATTCAAGAAATACTAAGGATATAGAACTGTTAACTGAATATGTTAGATTTGCAATGGCGAGAACTATATGTAATACAGTAGTTGATGAAAATAGAACCGTAACTGTAGTAACATTATCTCCTCAAATTGAATCAATAATTGCAAATAATACACAAAAGTCAATGCAAGGTTCATTCCCATCAGTAGACCCTGATACAACAACAAAATTATTAGAGAAAATAAGAGAAACTGTGGATAGTGTTTATTTCTATAATAATCAACCTATTATTTTAGTGTCACCTAATATTAGACCTGTATTTAGAAAATTAATTGAAATGGTATTTCCACATATAATGGTACTTTCTTTAAATGAAATACCAAATGATGTACAAATAAGAACAGAAGGAGTTGTAGCTCTATAATGATAATAAAAAGATATATAGTAAAAAATATGAATGAAGCTATGACAAGAATTAGATACGAATTAGGTAAAGATGCAATAATAATTAGCCAAAGAAAAATAAGACAAACAGGGATAAAGGGATTTTTTTCACCAAAACTTATTGAAGTTACAGCAGCTCTTGAAAACAATAAAGTTAATAGAAAAGAAGAAGCTATAGAAAATTCATTAAAAGAATCTGTTGAGAGTATTAAATCAATACTAAAAAAAGATGAAGAACAAAAAATTGAGAAAAAGCCTGAAAATAATCTTGAAACTGAAGTTAAAGAAATGAAGAGTATTTTAAATAAAATATTAAAAAATACTAATGCTGATGAAGAAGATTCATTAATAACTTTGATTAATAAATTAGATTTAAATACTGAATATATGAAAGAATTTATACAAGTATGGGATGAAGCTGAAGATAAAGAAAATGCTTTAATGGATTATTTAGCAAAGGATATTAAAGTGTGTAATAGTGATATTAAGGGAAAAGTAGTATTGATTGGGCCTACAGGTGTAGGAAAAACAACAACTATAGCTAAATTAGCAGGAAAGCTTGCACTTGTTGATAATAAAAAGGTAGGGCTTATAACTATAGATACATATAGAATTGGCGCAGTAGATCAGCTTAGAACATATGCAGAAATAATGAATTTGCCATTTAAAGTAGTTATAACTATTAAAGAAATGGAAGAAGCAATAAATTCTATGTCGCATTTAGATGTGGTACTTATAGATACTACAGGAAGAAGTAGTAAAAATAATATGCAAATATCAGAATTAAGAGCATTTGTTCAAAAGGCAAATCCAGATGATATAATATTAGTTATGAGTGGTATTACTAAAAATAAAGATGCAAAATTGATTTTAAATGGTTATGAAAAATTAAATTATAACAAGCTTATAATAACTAAATTAGATGAAACATCATCTTATGGAATACTACATACGGTAATAAATGAAAGTAAAAAGCCGATTGCATACATAACAACAGGTCAAAATGTTCCAGAAGATATTAAAGTTCCTAAAAAAGAGGATATTATTAATCTAATAATGGGAGAAGATTCAATATGATGGACCAAGCAGAACTTTTAAGGCAGTTAGTAAAAAAACAAGATGTAGCAAAAGCTAAGGCTAAAATCATTACAATAACTTCTGGAAAAGGAGGTGTTGGAAAGAGTAATTTTATAGTTAATCTTGCTATTACTCTTTCTAATGAAGGAAAAAAAGTATTACTTTTTGATGCTGATATTGGAATGGGAAATGATGATATATTAATGGGGGTATATCATAAATACAACATTATGGATGTTATAAATGGAGATATATCAATTGATGAAGGTATCATTAAATGTCCAAATGGAGTACACTTATTGCCTGGAGGCACAGGAATAAATAATATTGAAGATTTAACTCAAGAGCAAAGAGATAAATTTATAGCTGAAATAGATAAAATAGAAGGTTATGATTATATATTAATTGATACAGGAGCAGGGGTTAATAGAACAGTATTAGCTTTTATAGCAAGCTCGGATGAATGTATTTTTGTACTAACTCCAGAACCAACATCATTAACGGATGGATATAGCCTTTTTAAGGCAGTAAAATATTTTAATATTGAAACTCATGTAAATATTATAATTAATAGAGTTTTAAATGAAGAAGAGGCAAATTTAACTTTTGATAAATTTGACTTTTCAGCAAGAAAATTTTTAAATACATATTCAACATACTTAGGGTGTATATATGAAGATAAACATCTTACTATGGCAGTGAGAAGCCAAGTTCCAGTAGTATTAAAACATCCCAAAAGTAATTCAGCACAATCAATAATATCTATAGCAAATAAGCTTATGGGTAAAGAAAGTAAAATTAAAGGTAATGGTGCAAAAGGATTATTTAATAAATTATTTGATATTTTTTCTTAAGGAGGAAAAAGAAAATGGGCGGGAATAATGCAAATCATAAAGAACAAATAGTTGAACAATATATTCCACTAGTAAAGTATATTGCTTCTAGAATAATGGTGGGAAGAACAACTTATATGGAGTATGAAGATTTAGTAAGCTATGGATTAATAGGATTAATGGATGCTATAAGTAAATTTAATCCTGATAAGGGAATAAAGTTTTCATCTTATGCATCAATAAGAATAAAAGGTGAAATGATAGACCAAATAAGAAAGGCAAGACCTATATCTAAGGGAGCAATGGATAAATTAGCAAAGTATAATGAAGCTATTGAAAGTTTACAAAATAAGATATATAGAGAGCCAACTATAGATGAAATAGCAGAATATTTAAATATAAGTGTATCAGAAGTTACTGATATTGAAGGATATATTA